>JBAQQZ010000067.1:0-2705 GCA_049295615.1 Patescibacteria group bacterium | reverse complement strand
GGCTGATTCTTCAGGTGAGGGTTGGGTGTTTGGAAACGCCCACTTATCACGGGTCGATTCAGCCTGTTTCGTCGTCTATATCAAATGCTGTATTGCTAAGTAAGCACCATTCGGGGCAGACCCCTTTGTTCTTCCTTTGTTCTTTGTTACATACTCTACCCTTTGTGGCGTTTGTGGTCCGTTCCTTTGGGGTCCGTCTGATTGGCGAATGCGCGCAGAAGTGCGAGATGCAATTACATTTCCAGAGTGTGCCCGGCCTTGATCACAAGGAAATCTCCGTCATGACCTTGGCTCGCCGAGTCATCGATGCCGGGGTCGAATGGCTGAACCGCCTTCGGCCTCTAGAGGCCGAGCCTTTGCTACGTCAGCAAGCATCGGCGGCTTATCATGGGGCCTAAATTCGTGGGGAAACCTCAGGGTCTGACCCCTTTGTTGCGGTCAGCAGCTTGAGGCTGTTTTCGTCTATGACCCTATACGAGAGCAGGCACAACTGATTGAGCATCCGGAACTTGTAGACACGGATTCCGGCGAGGTCGCCAACTTTAGCCTCGCCAATCTCTGTTTCGCCAGCGATAGCATGAATAGCCGTATCAAGGTCGGACTTCTGCTGCCGATGCAACTTCTTGACAGCCCTCTCGAAGACTGGAGTAACAAGGATACGCATCAGCCGAAGACATACTCACCAACAGGCTCTTCTTGATCCGCCATCAAAATCTCACGGATCATGGCGAAGGGCAAGTCAGGATTCTCTTCGGCGATCTTGCCAATCCGTGACCAATACTCAATCTGCTTGGGTAGCGAGCGGTGCTCGATGATGGCATGACGCTTGGCTTGACCCACCAAAGAATCTGACAGTTTTACATTGATAGACATCGCATCAACCTCCTGACGAGTAAGGCGTATTTTAGACCGCAAAGGGGCATTACGGAACCTTTTTAACAGCGGATCGACCGCTGCAAATCGGAGAAGCACTGCCCTGACGATGACACCTCAACACCCACACTGGCATCGCCACCCGCAACGCCTCAATACGATCTCACAAAAGCGCAAGCAATTTACGTCACCGCCTCCACCGCCAAGCGCTTGCCCAAAGCCGCCAGTGCGGTTTCGATTTGGTCGATACGGCTCTTGTGGCGCATTGAAATAAGGCGATCCACCAAGGGTGGAGAGATATTCAGCAAACGCGCCAGATCCGCCTTGCGTTTACCGGAGGCCAGCATGGCGTTGTATAGCAGCGCCTTACTCGCCACCAGCACCGGCAGCCATACCACCGGCTGCCCCGATTCGGCCACAGAGGGAGAGGGAATCGGTTCGCGCCGTTCCTCGAACGATTCGAAAGCGGTAATCAGCGCATCCACAGCGTTGAGCAAAGCTTCGTCTTTATCGCCCCCCACCGAATGGCAAAACGGAATATCAGGGAACCCGACCAGCACAACGCCAGTTTCCGGGTCTTTTTCAAAGGTTGCGGGATAGCAGAACATAATGGTTTCCTTACTTCAGCCCAAGGTCTTTCTTGATGGCATTTACTAGCGGGTTAGGGAGACGCTGATTTATTCACTTTTGTCATTCCGAACGTAGTGAGGAATCTTTAAAACCAACAACTTAGATTTCTTGTTTCACTCGAAATGACAATTAATCAGCGCCTCCTTAGGGATTTCCTTCGCGCTATGGAACGGAAATATCGAGCGATTGCCGTTGAGTTCAACATGGAGATGGCTACCTTTGCCGGACGTAAATTTTGCCCCTTGTTTTTCCAGCCACCGCTTGAACTCGCTGTACTTCATGGAACCGATTCCATTCTGTTGACCGTTAGAATCATAAACACTTGAGTTTATTAATACAAATGTTTAATACCGGTGAACCAACAGGCTTGTCAAAGGCTACTGCCTACCGCTTGGAGAAGATCGGAAATCTATCGAGTGCGCATGCGGTGCATCTGTACGAGTGGCTGGTGCAATACCTGAGCATCGGCAAGCGAGAGATGGGAAGCGGCACGGGAGCGGCTGCGGGCCGAGCGCGTCCGCGCGTAGAAGTAGAGTGCCTGAAGACCCGCATGGATAAACGATCTCCAGGGGGTATGGCTGGAGAATGGCGTCTTTATTGGCTCTCCGGGCAGCCCCTCTGGAGAACAAGCACCGGCGCGGCACCTCGGAGAGGTGGGGTCAAAGAACAACGGAGAAGCGGAACAGCGGAATGACGGAAAACAAAGGAAAAATGGCAGGCAAAAGGGGTCTGACCGTTCGCAGTAACAGGATTCAGACGGCCATCGGCTCAAAGCGATGAATCCGGTCTAATACACCGGCCAGCAGAATTGCCGCCTCTTCCGTGTCGTAGTCAGCCTGCAAGCCCATCCAGAAGGAGCTCGAAGTCCCAAAAAATGCTGCCAAACGAAGGGCTGTATCGGCCGTAATCGCTCGTTTTCCCGTGCAAATAGACGAAATGCGCGCTTCCGTCACACAAATTTCTTTGGCGAGCCGGTATTGAGAAAGCCCGAGCGGAATCAAAAATTCTTCGCGCAGCACTTCGCCAGGGTGAATATTTGGCAATCTGTTCATGTCAGACTCCTGTCAGTGGTAATCAACAATTTCAACGCGGTCGGCATGGCCTGCATCGAAGCGAAAACACACCCGCCACTGGTCGTTGATGCGAATACTCCATTGCCCTTCCCGGTCGCCACCAAGTTTCTCCAGTCGATTGTTGGGTGG
>JBAQQZ010000066.1:0-25936 GCA_049295615.1 Patescibacteria group bacterium | reverse complement strand
CTGCCATACTGCGCCTTGCGGTTTGCCGGCAAACTATTGATCATTTTCTGTACGTCGTCGCGTTGCGTTTGGAGCATCCCTTCAATCTTTGATTTCTGCTGCGGCGTCTTGGCTTCGGCTTGTTGCTTCAGGAGTTCCTGCGAGTGCAGCTTCTCAAGTTTCACGACCGCCGCATCGACCTTCTGCTGCGTAGATGTTGGAGCCAGCGCTGCTGCATCGAGATCTTTTTCCACCGTGGAATCTAGCACCTTCAATTTCGCCGGTGCGATCGGCTTTTGTCGTGCCGCGACGAGTTCTTGTTCATGCAACCGCCGCGCCAGCAACTTCACCTGGACATCCGCCTTCAGTGTAGGCGTGACTGCTGCCGCAACTTCAACGTTCTCAATCCCCTGCCGGACGGTGTAGAGCGGATCGCCTGGCAAGACGTCATCAGACGTATACGCGTAGACACCGGTCGCACTGCACGCCAACGCCACTACCGTGCTGCCGACGACCGCATATTTCCAGCTTTGGACCCACCAGGCCGGATGGCCGGTTTGCATCTTGAGCGTCTTTTGCAAGGCACGCACAAACGCTCGGTCCGGGTCGGATCGGTGGCCGAGCTTCGTTAGCTCACGTTCGAGAAGCCATGGCATATCCTTGTTTAGTACAGAAAAACCTTATTTTTGTTTCAAAATCTTCTTTAATTCCTTCAATGCCCGATACGCCTGTACACGCAGCGAACCGGCCGTTTTCCCCAATTCCTTGGCAATATCGTCATACGGCCAGCCTTCAAGGTATTTGAGGCGGACGACCTGGGCATCTTCGGCCGGCAGCTGGGCAATGGCGTCAAACAGGCGTTTCTGGTCGTGCCGCAACGCCATCTTTTCAGCCCCATCGACAGCATCCCACATCGTGTTCTCGATCTCCTCCAAGTCAACGTTGGGCCGTGTTTTTTGGAGTTGGTTGATCAGGTGGTTACGCGCGATCGTGAAAATCCACGAGGTTTGGCTGATGGCCGGATCGTAACCTTCAAACGCCCCAAGCGCTTTGATGAACACGTCCTGCGTCAAATCTTCCGCCATCTCCTTGCTGCCACCGACACGGTAAAACAAGAAGCGATACACCCGCTTCACGTTGGTGCGGTAGAAGTCGGGAAAATGCTTGCTGTCCATGCACGTCGATCTAGACGGGTTTCCTCTCGCTTGTCAATCCGTCGGTTAGCGCCATGCTCACCTATTCCGGCTTCTTGGCTTTTGGCGCCAACGCCATCACGACGATCGGCAGGATCATCCACGCGCTCCGACCTTGGTCACTCATGAAAATATTCTTGGTCATGTCAGACAAGCTCTGCGTCATCTCCGGCGGCAAGAAGTGCAATGTGATGCTGATCAACAAGCCGACTTGCATGATGCTGAACACGATCGTCTGCCACCACGATCCTGGCGCGCCGGAACCGCCGATGGTCTTAAGTAACGCGCTGCGTGACAATAGGAAGAACAAGACGACGAACAAGCCGAGGAAGAACGTGATCTGCAAAATGTAATTATCGTTGACGTGGAACGAGAAGTTGAAACCGGACAAAAGCGGCGTATTCGAGACGACCGCCAACGCCATGTAGATCGAAACGAGGATCACGATTACGCGGTCACGCCCCAACGACAAACCATAGAGCAACGCCCCGACGATAAAAAAGAGGAAGATGAACAAGTCCCATGTCGGGACTGCCCAATTGATGCTCGTAAAAAGACTGACGAGAGAGCCCATACGCTGTGGATAATAAGTATAGCACGAGCGTACGCAGCAGGCAGGTTCAGAACCATTTTCCCCGTGGTGTCGTCCTCGCGAAGGCGGGGATCCAGCCTCGGCAGGCCGATCTGGGCTGGGTTCCCGCCTTTGCGGGAATGACAAAATGCTTACAACCCCACGTTCTTCAATTCTTCGAGCGCTTTCTTTTGTTCTTTCGACAATTTCCGCTGGACAATCGGCTGGACCGTGATCAAATGGTCACCGCGTCCCGTCGAGCGCATGAACGGGAACCCTTTGCCGCGGACTTTGAAAACCGTGCCGGGCTCCGTTGCGTCCGGGATGTTGAGCAGGCCCTTGCCGTCAACCGTGTCGACTTCGACATCTCCTCCAAGCGACAACATCGAGTACGGCAAATGGACCGTCGACACGACATCGCTGTTCTCGCGCGAGAACGTCGGATGGTTTTTGACGTTGACGCGGACGAATAAGTCTCCCGCCGCGCCGCCAATTCCCGGATATTCCCCTGCTCCCGTAATCCGGATCGCCTCGCCGTCGCTGATACCGGCTGGGATCGGGACGGAAATTTCTTTGTTGATTTTCTCGATGCCCAAGCCTTTGCATTTCTTGCAGATGATCGACGGCCGCGTCCCGACGCCGTGGCATTCCGGGCACGCCACGACCGTTTGGATCGTCCCGAAAATCGTCCGTGCCGATTGCTGGACTTTGCCTTTGCCTTGGCAGGTCTTGCATTGCTCTGGTTTCGACCCGGGCTCGCCACCATCGCCATTGCACGCCGAGCATTTTGCATTGATATAGAGCTTGAGATTTTTCGTAACGCCCGTGACGGATTCAAGAAAATCAATCTGCACTTCGGTCTCGATGTCCTTGCCGCGTTTTGCCCCGGATTTCGCACCGCCAAACCCGAACATTTCACCGAACATCTCGCCGAGGTCGCCCATGTCTTCCATGTTTACACGGAAGCCGCCTTGGTTTCCCCCAAATCCACCGAACCCACCAAAACCTTGGTCAGCGCCGCCAAATCCCGCATTCGGGTCAAACGCGGCCGAGCCGAATTTGTCGTACGTTGCGCGCTTGGTCTTGTCGCCGAGCACTTGGTACGCCTCGTTGATGTCCTTAAACTTCTGCGGATCGCCACCCTTGTCCGGATGGTGCTCGTGCGCCAAACGACGAAATGATTTCTTGATTTCGTCGTCGGTCGCCGTCTTCGGCACGCCAAGCGTGGCGTAAAAATCTTTTGAAGCCATTTTAGTTTGTCGGCATGCGGCTGATCGTCAACGTCGTTTCCGCAAACGGAACATCATCGATAGCCAGCACGGCCTTATACTTTCCCAGCGCAGGGAAATTGAGCATCCAAATCTGCCGCATGCCCCCGATGACTTTCGTTTCCTCCTCCGGCTTTGGGTTTTGCAAGACGTCAGTCAAGATGACTTTTCCCGTTCCTACATGCGTAATGCTCAATGTCACCGTCGAATGTTTTTGGTTCACGTCCTTGACTTCGAACGCCGCCGTCATCGCCGGAAACACCAACGGATGTTCTTCACTCAACTCTTGCGGCACAAACGCCTCGTCAAAAACCCCGTGCAAGACCGCCTTGCCCTGGGTCGTCCGCGCCGCCGCGTCACAGAAGACGAAGTAGTTGAGTTTCATGGACTGCAAAGTTAGCGTGACTTCAACTGAAATTATTTCGCGGGTTCCTGCGGCTTCTGCTCCTGGTTCGTCTGGTCGTACTTCAGCTTCTCCCATTGCTCCATGTTCGCCTTGAGCACGTTCAGCAAATCTTGGGCAACAAAACGGTTCAAGAAGATGCGTGACACAAGCTGCCCTTGTGCCGGGCCTGTACCGATCTTCACGACGCTTGCAAAGTCGATCACCACATCGCGCTCCTGTGACGTCACGCCGACAAAGTTGGCATAACGGCCCAAGGCATCTTCCGGACGTGCGCTGATGTTGAGATTGGTGTCTGGCATATGATTGTTTTTTATTTTGTCGTTGCGAGGAGTCTGTGACGAAGCAATCTTGATTTCTCTGACACTCGCTCAAGATTGCTTCGCGTTTAGGCTTATGCTCGCAACGACAATAATTAATTTTTACTGCTTAAACTCGCCTTCCTGTGGTTCGTCTTTCTTTTCCTCGCCTTCTGGCTTCGGTTCTTCTGCAACCGTGGCCGTATCATTTTGTTGCTTCTTGTACATTGCCTCGCCGACTTTCTGCGCGGCCGTGGCAAGCTCGTCGCCGGCTTTCTTGATGGCTTCGACGTCGTCGGTGTCTTTCACTTTCTTCATCGCGTCGATCTTTTCTTCGACCGCTTTTTTGTCGGCTTCGTCAACGTCCTTGGCTTCCTTCATCATCTTTTCGGTCGTGTAGACCATGGTCTCGGCCATGTTGCGGGCTTCGACGAGGTCGCGGTGCTTCTTGTCATCGGCCGCGTTCATCTCGGCATCCTTCTTCATCTTTTCGATGTCGTCCTTCGACAAGTTGGTCGAGGCCGTGATCGTGATCTTCTGTTCCTTGTTCGTCGCCTTGTCGACGGCGCGGACAGACAAGATGCCGTTGGCATCGATGTCGAACGTGACTTCGACTTGCGGCACGCCACGCGGCGCGGTCGGGAGGCCGGACAACATGAAGCGCCCGAGCGAACGGTTGTCTTGCGCCATGCCGCGCTCGCCTTGCAGCACGTGGATTTCCACTGACGTTTGGCCATCCGCCGCCGTCGAGAAGATCTGCGACTTGCTCGTCGGGATGGTGGTGTTGCGCTCGATAAGTTTCGTCATCACGTTGCCCATCGTCTCAAGGCCGAGGGAAAGCGGCGTGACATCGAGGAGCAACAGCTCGCCCTTGATGTCGCCTTGCAAGTTCCCGGCTTGCACGGCGGCGCCGATGGCGACGACTTCGTCCGGGTTAACCGAGATGTTCGGCTTCTTGCCGAAAAATTTCTCGACCGTCTGCTGCACCATCGGCATGCGCGTCATCCCACCGACGAGGATCACCTCGTTGATGTCAGATGCGGACAGCTTGGCGTCCGCGAGTGCTTTCTTGCACGGTTCAAGCGTTTTCTCGACCAGGTCGCCCGTCAATTCTTCCATCTTGGCGCGCGTCAGCTTCATGAGCAAGTGGCGCGGGCCAGACGCATCGCTCGTGATGAACGGCTGGTTGATCTCCGTTTCCATCGCGCTCGACAGTTCGATCTTGGCTTTTTCCGCGGCTTCCTTGATACGTTGCAACGCGAGGTTGTCTTTCGACAAATCAATCCCCTCACTCTTGCGGAACTCATCGACGATCCACTTGATCAACACTTGGTCAAAGTCATCGCCGCCGAGGTGCGTGTCGCCGTTCGTCGCTTTGACTTCGACCGTGTTCTGGTTGGTCGTCGCATCGAACGCGATTTCGAGGACAGACACGTCAAACGTGCCGCCGCCGAGGTCGTACACCACGATCTTCTCGTCTTTCTTGCGGTCAAAACCATAGGCCAACGCGGCCGCCGTGGGTTCGTTGATGATGCGCATGACTTTCAAGCCGGCGATCTCACCCGCGACTTTCGTGGCTTGGCGCTGTGAGTCGTCGAAGTAGGCCGGGACCGTGATCACGGCTTCGGTAATCGTCTCGCCGAGACGCGCTTCCGCATCTGCCTTGAGCTTTTGCAAGACCATGGCCGAGATTTCTTCTGGCGCATAATCCTTGCCGCCCATCACGACGCGCAGGCCGTCGCCTTTCTTTTCTACTTTGTACGGCAACCATTTGAGGTCGCGTTGTACTTCGGCGTCGTCAAACCGGCGTCCGATCAAACGCTTCACGCTGAACAGGGTGTTTTCCGGGTTCACCGACGCTTGCCGTTTGGCGATCTGCCCAACCAGTTTTTCGCCGCTCTTGGACATCGCGACGACGGATGGCGTGGTCTTGGCGCCTTCCGCATTTTCAATCACTTTGGGCTGGCCGCCTTCAACCACGGCCATGCACGAGTTGGTCGTCCCGAGGTCGATTCCGAGGATTTTTGCCATAAGGTTAGTTTTCGTCTTTGACTTCAATGTTAATCGTCTTGGATTTGGGTTGGTCGAGTTTGGGCACTTCGATCTTGAGGATGCCGTCCTTGAACGACGCTTTTGCGCCGTCTTCTTTCACGCCAGCCGGCAACTGTACCTGCCGCATGAACGAACCCGAGCGGATCTCCTTGCGGTAATAATCCTTCTCGTCAACTTCCGTCTTGCGCTCGGTCGTGCCGCTGATCAGGAGGACGTCGTTCTCGATCGAGAGTTGGACGTTCTTCGGATCCACGCCCGGCAACGCCGTCTCGACCACGACCGCATCCTTGCTGTCGTAGACATCAATTGCTGGCACGAGTCCGCCACGGCCTGCCGTCGTCGGATGCATGTCCACGAACTTGTCGAAGTTCTCGAAGGGGTCAAAAAAGGGTGACCATTTGATGAGTGACATAGGATTTATTGTTGCTTAGGCTTTGCAATCGTTACACGAGCAGCTCGCACGAGTTGACCTCTGTATTTCCATCCCGGTTGTAGTGTTTTAACAATCGAGCCTTCCGGAACTTTCTCGCTTTCCTCGGCCGCTATTGCTTCATGCAGACTGGGATCGAATTCTCCTTCTGACGGCAACATTTCAAGCCCGATTTCCCGAAAAATTGCTGACCAGAGCCATTTGACATGATTGATGCCTTCGAACCATTGCTCTATTTTTTCTCTTCCCTTCTCCGGCAAGTCCGCGACGTCTGGAATAGACATGAGGGCTGTGTCAAAACTTTCGATTGCCGGTAAAAGCTTTTCCAGGAGTTTCTCATTTGCGATTTGTGAAGCTCGTTCCTTCGCTTGTTCCATTTCTTTTTTCAAGTTCGCGTAATCGGCCTGTGCGCGTTTCCAGCCTGCCAAATATTCTTCACATTTCTTGGCGAGGTCGTCTGCCGCAGCTTCATTTTCATTTGGGATCGTGTCTTTGTCTTCCATAGAGTTTAGGCGTTCAAGAGTTCTTTGGCGGCGTCGAGGAGCGCGATTCCATGGACGTAATCCATGCGCAACGGGCCAAGCAAGCCGAACAGCGTGCCGTCACGCGCCGTGAGCATCAGGCTCGAGCATGCGTTGCCGAACGGGCAGTCTGCGCCGATCAACACTGTCGGGACGAGGAACTGCTGTTGGCGGACGCGCAGCAGCACGTCGTCGAGGCGGTCGAGGATCTGGCCGAGGTCGACCATGCGCTGCCAGTCACGGAATTCGGGTTGTGAAAAAAGGTGCGACAACCCGGTATAAAACGTATCCGCATCGCCGAGGCCGACGACCACCGCGCTCTCCGCCAGCTCGGCCGACATCTTGGCGACGGCTTTCACCTTGCGCGGCGCTTCGGCTTGGCTTTCGGCGGCGTTCTTCAAGTCCGTCAGTTCGCGTTTGGCGAGCGGCCGGCGTTGCATGATTTCTTCGACGTACAAGCGGTACCCTTTCTCGGTCGGGATGCGGCCGGATGACGTATGCGGCTGCGCGATAAAACCCGCACTCTCCAATTCCGCAAACCAATTGCGGACCGTCGCCGGACTTACCTCGAGCTTATGCGCGTCAACAAGACGCTGTGAACCGACTGGCTCACCCGTTTCGATGACGTCCTCAACTACGATGCCGAGGAGTTTTTGCAGGCGTTCATCCATGCGATTAGCAGTCTACGACCTCAATTGCTAACCGTCAAGCTCAAAAAATGCCTAATATTTATTGTCGTTGCAAGCATATACCAAAAAGCGAAGCAATCTTGAACCCACAGTCGGATCGCTCAAGATTGCTTCGTCGTCTAACTCCTCGCAACGACAAAAAGAAAAATCAAACTAACCGATACAACCTCACATCCCCTTCTTGCTCGTCAGGCTGCCGGTCTTTGAAAACAAACCCATTTGAGATGATTCGCGTTCCTGGGCGCAAATCAGCATGCAATTTTTCCCACAGCTTCGGCATGGCTTCTGGCAATAAATAGGCGAACACGACATCCGTATCCGCCGGCAACTTCTCTTTCCAAAAATCCCCATGCGCGAACACGACGCTACCTGTCATCTTCCGGCGCTTGGACCTTAAACGGCTCCATACAACAAGCACCAGGTTGATCTCATATCCGAGCGCATTCGCTCCGAGCTCACTTGCACGGATCGTCAATTCACCATTCCCCGATCCCAATTCAACGACATGCATTCCTGGCGTGATCGATGCCAAGCGGATCATTGCGGCCATGGCTTTTCTGTCCGACCGTACGTATGGTGCGGTCTTAGTGAACGAATAGACAAGTGACCCAAAAAAGACAACGCAACCAAGCAGGAACAGGAGCAACGCAATTTCAACAACAAGATACAGGACAACCGCGACCTCACTCATAGCGCAAAGCTTCGATCGCGTTCATCGTCGATGCGCGGCGTGCCGGGAAAAAACCAAAGATGATGCCGATGGCCGCTGAAACCACGAAGCTGATGATCGCCGCGGCCCAGGGCATGACAAACGTCCAACCGCCGGAAAAATAGGAAATGATATGGATCGCGATCCAGGCGAACGACACGCCGAGGATGATTCCGATCGTGCCGGCGACCGCCGTCAGCATCACGGCTTCGGCCAAGAATTGGCCGAGGACGTCAAAGCTCTTGGCGCCGATGGCCTTGCGCAGACCGACTTCACGCGTCCGTTCGGTCACGGTCACGTACATGATGTTCATGATGCCAACGCCGGCGACCAACAGCGAAATCGACGCGATCGACGCCAACAAAATCTGCAAGATCGTGCCGATGGTGCCGACACTCTTTTGCGCGTCCGCTTCGGTCGACACGTTGAAATCATCTTTCGACAGGTCGTTGGTCGGGTTGTCGATGTTATGGTCTTCGCGCAACGCCACGCGGACCAGGTCCTGCGCGACATCCGGTTTTACGCTGCCTGCCTTGACCGCGATGTAATCCAAATATTTCTTGTTATACAGGTCGAGCTCGGTCGTAAACGGCATGACGACTCCGGCATCCACGTCGCTGAAATACTTGGTGCCCGCCGGCGCCAATACGCCAATCACCTTGAACGGTTGTTTGGCGATCTTGACCGTCTTGCCGATGGGATTTTCTTCGCCGAACAGTTCAGTGGCGATCTTGGAACCGAGCACCACGACGCGCGAATGCGCACCCAAATCGTCATCGGTGAAATACGTGCCCTGCGCGACCGATTCAGAGTACACGACCAGCTCATCCGGAGCCGCGCCGGACACTTGCGTCAGCTCATCTTGCCCACCGTAACTCACCAAATCGTTGGCGATGGCCGCAGCATCAACCGCCGTTGGCCACGACAAACCCTTCAACTTCTCGTAATCACGCGCCGTCAACGATTGCTTGATGGTTGCACTCGGCGGTCCGCTGGAGGTATCGGTCCCCTTGCCGTTCGACACGGTGATCAAGTCGCTGCCGAATGACGCGACCTGGTCCAACAAATATGCTTCCGCGGATTGGCCGACGCTTACCATCAAGATGACCGACGCGATGCCGATGATGATGCCGAGCATGGTCAACGTCGTCCGCCCGCGGTTGACGAGCAGTGCTTTGAGCGAAATCGGCAGGAGGTCACGGATGCGCATACGTTATTCTTTCTGGAGCGCCTCAATCGGGCTCAACTTGGCCGCGCGGCGTGCAGGGAAATAGCCGAACACGATGCCGATGCCGACCGAGACCGTCAGGCCCAAAAGGATGCCGCTCTCCGACAAGGTGAACGTCCAGCCCCCTTGGAACTGGTTGATGATCTGGATTCCAAGCCAGTTCAAGCCGATGCCGATGGCAATCCCGATGATCCCACCCAAGACCGTCTGCACGACCGCCTCGACCAAGAACTGGCTTAAGATGTCCGCCGGCTTGGCGCCGATGGATTTGCGCAACCCGATCTCCTTGGTCCGTTCCGTCACGGCCACATACATGATGTTCATGATGCCGATCCCACCGACAAGCAACGAAATCGCCGCAATCGAAACCAACAGGATCTGCAAGATATTCGTGATGACACCCACCGTCTTCAAGGCGTCGGCTTCGGTCGTCACGTTAAAATCATCTTTCGCCAAGTCTTGGTTGGGGTTATCGATCGAATGGTAGGCCCGGAGGTCGTCTTGGAGGCGTGCTTTGGCGTCATCCAGATTCGTAAACGTCGTCGTTACCAAGATGAACGTCAGGTATTGCTTGTTGTACTGGTCGAGCGCAGAAGTGGAAGGAATGAAAACCGCCTTGTCCGCATTCATGAACGAGTTTGAGCCGGCCGGTTGCATGACGCCGACGACCTTGTAGCCGACAGTGCCGAGCTTCACGAGCTTGCCGACGGGTTCCTCTTGCCCAAACGCCTCTTTTGCGATCGTGCTCCCGAGCACCACGACACGCGCGTGGCCATCCACGTCTGCCGCATCAAAAAAACTCCCGTCCGCCACGCCGACGGTTGACATGTTGATCTCATCCGCATCCACGCCACGGATCCCGACCGACACGTCGAGCCCTTCCGCCGTCAAGTCATCCGACTGGAACAGCTCACCCGTGATGTGCGTGACCCAGGGTTCGAGCGCGAGCTTGCGCACGTCACTCACAGTCAAGCTTTGCTTCACGAACGGGCTGGGTGGGCCGGCGGTGGCCGCCGCACCGTTCTTGATGAACAGTTCATTGCTGCCGAAAGTCGAGATTTCGCCCAAAATATAGCTCCGCGCCGCGTCGCCAACCGACAACATCAAGATCACGGATGCCACGCCGATCACGACACCAAGCATCGTCAACAAGACCCGGGCCTTGTTGCGCGCCAGGCTGGCCGTGGAGCTGGACCAGAGGTCGACGATTGTCATGTCATTTGATCAACTCGGTTTCGGTCGCGAAGCGCCGGTTCTTGACCATCTCGTCTGACTGGATGAGCCCATCTTTGATACGCAAAATGCGTTCCGCATGCTCGGACGTATACGTCTCGTGTGTCACGAGGATGACCGTGTGGCCTTCTTTTTGGTTGAGGTCCTGCAACAGCTGCATGACCTGCGCACCGGATTTGGAATCGAGGTTGCCGGTCGGTTCGTCGGCAAAGATGACGGACGGTTCGCGGATCAGCGCACGCGCGATGGCAACACGCTGGCGCTCGCCTCCGGACAGTTGGTTCGACAAGTTGTTGACGCGGTGTGACAAGCCGACCGAATCGATCGCCTTGAGCGCCATCTTGCGCCGGTCACCGACGGGGACATCCGAATAGAGCAACGGCAACATGACGTTGTCGATCACGCTGGTCTTGGGCAGCAAGTTGAACGCCTGAAAGATGAAGCCGACCTTGCTTCCGCGCATCTCGGCCAACTCGTTTTCTTCCAACGTCGAGACATCGCGGCCTTCGAATTCGTATTTGCCGGAAGTGAGCGTGTCGAGGAAACCCATGATGTGCATGAGTGTCGACTTGCCGGAACCGGACGGGCCCATGATCGCGACGAACTGGCCTTTCGGGACCGTGAAGCTCACGCCGAACAGCACAGGCGATGCGATGCCCTCGTTCACATAGTCCTTCTTGACGTCGATGAGCTTGATGACATCCGGCATACGGTTAAGACGAGGTACCTGTGATCACTTGTTCGCCTTCACTCAAACCTTGGATGACTTCAACCAGGCCGTCGTCGCCATGCAACCCAAGCGTCACCGTAACGGTTTGCGGCTGGCCGTTGACGAGTGTTTGGACGGTCTTCGTCCCGTCGTCGGCTGTGCGCACGGCGCGCAACGGGATGATCAGTGTGCCTTTGGCGTCTGCCGTGTTGACCGTGACGTTCGCTGTCATGCCTGGCTTGACCTCTTTGCCTGCGGGGTCAATCTGAACATGGATCTTGTAGTAGACCGCGTCTTGGACGAGCGTTTCTGCGGGGTCCTTGGCCGTGACGGCGCCGGAAAACACCACGTCATCACCAAACGCATCAAGAGTGGTGCTGGCCGTCTGGCCAACTTCAATTTTTGTAATATCAGCTTCTGGCACGTCCGCTTCAATATCATAGCTTTGCGTCCCGACCATGCTGACCACGATGCTGTTGGGCCCAATCTGCTCGCCGACACTCGGGACGATGTTTGAGACCGTCCCGTCAACCGGCGCGATGATCTCGACGTTTTGGAGGTTATTGACGGCTTGGTCATACGCGACCTGGGCCTGTTGGACGGAGGCACGCAATGGCGCAAGGTCGACGGCGCGCGGGCCAGACTTTTCCAAATCCAAATTCGCTGTAGATGCATCAAGTGCCGCTTTTTGGATATTGACGTTCGTTTGTGACGCACGCACTGACACGTCGACGTTCGTCTTGGCCGTGTCATAGGCCGTCTGTGCCGACTTGTAGGCATCTTGGAGTTGTTGCGCCGTCTGGGTCTGGTTCAACCCGGAATTCGTGATCGCCTGTTGCGCGCCCAACACCGCCGAGCTCTGCGCGGATACGGATGTGCGGTCGGCATCAATCATGCCTTCCATGGATGAGAGCTGGGATGGCGTCAATTGCGAACCCGTGATGGACGAGGTCAAGACTTTCTGCACATCCGTCAAATAGGCTTGCTCGAGCGTGATGGCAGTCTGCAAGACAGTCGCGGCGTTTTCAATATCCGATTGTGTCGAGCTGGATGACAACCCGCCAACGGCAGTGTCTGCGGCCAACTTCGCCGTTTTGGCGACGCTGTATGCCGCCTTGGCCGTTGGCATCGAACTGGAATCCAAAAATCCCAGCAGATTCTCAAAATTCTGGTTCGCTGCCGTGTTGTCGACGGCGGTGATGGTGTCACCATCAGACAAGCCCGTGTCGAGCGGGCCGAGTGCCGTCAACAATTGCGTGCGTGCCGAATCATAGGCGTTCTGCACGTTCTGGCCGATGATTGCACCTTGGTTGTTCAGGTTATTTTGTGCAGTCTGGAGGTTGATCTGCGCCGTATTCAGACTGTCCTGCGTCGTCTCTTGCGTCGATGCTAAGTCCGCGACGGCTTTGTCGTAGTTCGCCTGTGACTGTTCGACCTGCGTTTGTGCGACCTCAATGCTTTGGGAGGTTGAACCAGCTTGTTTTTGCGCCAAATTTGCTTGCGCCACCGCCAATGATGCCTGCGCTTGCTTCATGGCAAACGTCACGTCTGCCGCATTGAGCTGCGCCAACACTTCGCCTTGCTTCACCGCATCCCCGACTTTGACGTTGATCTGCCCGAGCGTGCCGCTGTTCTTGAACGCCAAATCAATCTCGGTTGCCGGTTTCATGTCACCCGTGACTTCGACGGTCTGCATCAAATCACCGCGGACAACCGCAGTCGTCTCATACTGTGACGCGGAAGATTTCGAATGGGCATACGCGAAATACCCGCCGATGCCGGCGAGCAAGACGAGGACGATGTAGGTGCTCTTGCGTTTGAGGATTTTGGGGACAGCCATAGTTATTTGTTGAGGGTTGCGAGTTTGGCGATGCGCGAGGTCATCTGTGCCATGAATTCATTCATCTGGTCTAACGGGAACATCACGATCGGTCCATGCTTGCCGTGGCGCATCAGCACGACACGCGAGCCAGGATCCAGGCCGACTTCATCCCGCAATTCTTTGGGGATCACGATCTGCCCGCGCTCGCCGACGGTCGTCGTTCCCATGTAGCCGTCGGATGGGGTGGATTTCTTTAATTTCATATAAGTATGATTTGTATGATTATTCCACAAACCGGCAATTCCGTCAAGTTTTAGCCAATTTCCGGAATTGTTCACCCCGGTCAAATTCGTTCTTGAATTGGCCGAAGCTGGCACAACCAGGCGAGAGGACGATCGCATCCCCGCTTGCCGCGCGCGACTTCAATGTGGCGACAGCATCTTTGAGCGATGCGACATCCTGGTGCCCGACGCCCACCTTCTTGAACGACGCGAGCATCTTGTCATGCGCCGTCCCCTGCAAGACGACAATATCCGGTTTCAACCGTTTTGCCAGCCTCGCGAGTCCTTCAAACTCCAAATCCTTGTCCGCGCCTCCGAGGATGAGATGAATTTTCTTGAATCGCGGCGATAATGCTTCCAATGCCGCAATCGTCCCATCCGGTGTCGTGGCCGTCGTGTCGTTGATATAGGTGATGCCACGCTTGACCGTGACAATTTCTTGGCGGTCTTGTAGGCCAGAAAAATTCTTCAACGCTGATCGGATCGCCGGAATGTTCGCACCGGATGCCTGTGCCGTCAGTGCGGCCGCCAGCATGTTCAAATGGTTATGCGCTCCAAAAACCTTGAGCTGGCCAATCTTCGCGATCTCGACGTTTTTGTGTCCATAACGCAGCATCAGCTGATTGCCCTCAATCCAAGCATTGCTTCCCTTCCGTTTCTTCACTGTAAAAAGCCGTACGGAAGCCGGCGCTTCTATTGCCCATTCTTTTCCATATGCATCATCACCGTTCAACACAACAACGTCATTCATGGATTGATGACGGAAAACCTGCGCCTTGGCTTCGGCGTAATCTTCCATACCTTCGTAGGTGTTGAGATGGTCGCGCATCATATTCGTCACGCACGCGACATGCGGGGAAATTCCTGCAGCACCCGTCGTCTCGAGCAACCAACTCGACAATTCAAGGACGACGATATCCGTTGGTTTGACCTTGTCGGCAAACGTCAGCGGAGACACGAGGATATTGCCTCCGAGCCAAACCTTTTTCTTCGAGGCTTTGAGCATGTCCGCGACCAAGGTCGACGTCGTGCTTTTACCGCGAGTTCCCGTGATGCCGACAACCGTCGCCCGGCATTCTTTCAAAAAAATCGACACATCGGATTCAACGCGCTTCCCAAGTTTTGTCGCAAGCTTCATTTCTGGCGAATCGGGACGGACGCGCGGATTGCGGATGATGACATCGGCCCAACGGATATCTTCCAACCGATGTTCACCCAAACGGAACGTGACGTTCTTGAAGCGTTTGAGTTGCTTCACGTTCGCCGCCAGGTCTTGCTCCGTCTTTTGGTCGGTGACAAGCACATCTGCGCCTTGGCGGGCCACAAACAACGCGGCAGAAACGCCACTCCCCTTTGGATATTGGCCAAGCCCCAAAATCAGGACCTTCTTGCCTTTCCATGATTCGCTCATACAAATTCCCCACGCAACTTCGCGATGCGCACGATGATGATGGCTTTCCACACTTGGTAAGCCATGTGGATGTATTCAATGAGTCCTTTCCAAAAACCGACTTTCTGCATCTTGCGCCGGATATGCAACCCCGGAAGCTCGACCGTGCCGTAGGGCAAATGGTGCGAGCGGCAATAATAGTTCAACGCCCCTTCGACCATGAAACCCTGCAAATACTTGTCGGGAATGTCTTCAAACACTTTGCGTTGCATCGCGCGTTCTCCGCCGATCAACGGCAAATGCGCCGCGATCTTCATGGCCAACGGCCCACGGTCACGGATCGCGACGCACATCGCGAGTTTGCCCTCCATGACCGGTTCGAGGACTTTTTTGAGGTGTTCGACGGTCAGCCCCTTCAAGTCCGCGTCAAGAAAAAATAGCACGGGCGCATCGGTGTGGGCGACGCCATGCATCATCGCGGCGCCTTTGCCATGCTTCCATGGGAATTGATGGACGAGCGACGCGCCATTTTCGCGCGCGATATCGGCGGTGCGGTCCGTAGACCCGTCACTGATCACGATCACATCGCGGAATAATTTTGAGTCGACAAGCGTCTTGACGATCGGCCCGATCGTCGGCTCTTCGTTATACGCGGCGACGATGGCGGAGACGGTCAACGGGGTTTTGTCCATCGGCATATCATGCGCGCCCGCGCCGGAACAACGACTGGTACAGCGATTCCGTGCGGTCAACCACGGAGTTCCACGAAAACAACCGCCGCATCGCTTCACGCGCACGCTTGCCGCGCTCTTCAACCAGTTCTGGGTCGCCAACCACCCACTGTAATTCATCGCGCAAGGACGCCACATCCCCAACCTTGAATGACACGCCCGAATGGTCGATCAGTTCCAAGTTCTCCGGGATGTCGCTCATCACGACCAGCTTGGCATACGACATCGCTTCTAAGATCGCAATCGACAACCCTTCGCTGCGCGAGGCATGCACCATGGCGTAACCATTCGCGATGAGCTGCTTGAGCGCAACCCCTTCTTGTTGCCCGACGAAGATGATCCGCGGATCATCGGCCGCGTTTTCGCGCAAGCGGTTTTCGTACGTCACGTCGTCATACGTTGCTTGGCCGATGATCACAAGTTTCTTCGTCGTGTTCACGCGCTTGAATGCTTCAATCACGTCTTCGACTGCTTTATGCGGCACGAGCCGGCTCAAAGTGAAAAAGTAATCTCCGGGTTCAAGATCGAGTTTGGCGAGCGTGTCCGCGCCGGGATGGAGTGCAGGGATTTCCACGCCGTTCGGGATATAGCGCACGTCAGTGCCATACATGCGCTTGCAAAAAACTTTAATGACATGCGACGTGGCAATCGTGGCATTCGGGAAGCGCACTGCTGTCCATTCGCCGAGTGCGAGATACCCGCGTGCAACCCAACTCCATTTGCCATGGAAACGGTCGCGGCTATGGAACGTCACGACGACTTTAGTGTGCGGCTTGAACAGGCGCGGGATCCACGCGAGCGTTGACGGCCCGACGCCGTGGTAATGCACGATGTCGACCGGCTGGAACAGCACGTCCCAACTCGCCAATAGCGCGCTGACGATAGCGTCAAAATTCTTACGGTCAATTGTCGGCAGGGTGATGAGCTTCACGCCTTTCCATTCCGTCCGTTTTTCGGGGTTTGCGTACGGGCGTACATAAACGAGAACCTCGTGTCCGCGTGCCACAAGCCGCGTCGAAAGCTCTTCGACGTGCGTCTCAATCCCGCCGCCCCGCGAGGTCGCGGCCGGGATTCCTTTACACCCAATCATGGCTATGCGCACAGGGCTTGATTTCTTTGCTGAAATCCGGTACTATCGTACCGCGATTGACCTCTTTTGTCACTAAACTTCGCAAAACCTGACCTGGTAGCTCAGCTGGTAGAGCAGTGGCCTTTTAAGCCAACGGTCGCGGGTTCGAACCCCGCCCAGGTCACCAATTAAAAACACCCCAAAATGGGGCGTTTTTTAATTTACAACAACTTCATCCACCTCTCCGCCAACTCACTCCCATCATCCGTCGGCAACAAGCCGTGTAACTTCCGTCCAAGTTGCGTCCGTTTTTTCTCGTCGCGCAGCAACGCGCGGATCGTTTGCTTTAACCGTTCTGGAAAATCCGTACCGCGTTGTTCGACGATCTCAATCCCCTCTTCCAGCATTTTGGCGTTGGCTTCTTGGTGCGTGGCGGGAATCGGGATGATGATCGCGGGTTTCGATAAAGCGGAAAGTTCCGACAACGTTCCCATGCCCGCACGTGCGACAATCAAATCTGCGACGGCATATGCATCGAGCATCTGCTGCTCGTCCATGACGTCAAAATGATGATAACCGCGGCTGCGCGTCTTGATAGCTTTGCCTTTACCGGTCGAATGGATTAACGCGTGCTCTTTCGTGAGTTCCGCTAACACGACTTCAACGGCACGGTTGATCGCGAGCGCACCCGTTCCACCGCCGAAGACAAAGACGACTTTTCGGTCCGCATCAACTCCCAAACGAGCTGCCGCTTCTTCGCGTGACGGCATCCGTACATCTGCGAAGCGACACGGCGTTTCGACGCGCTCTGATGTCACTCCTAAAAATGGCAAGTGGAGATACGCAAAAGACGTCGTCACGGATTTAGAAAACTTCGCGACCGCCCGGTTTGACAGTCCTGGTTCCGCATCAAGTTGGTGGATTGCACACCTGATTCCTGCAGCATTCGCTGCCTTCATGATTGGCACCGCCGTAAAGCCGCCGACAGAAACGACAAGCGAGGGCCTCACGCTTGCGACGACAACCTTCGCCGCTTGATTCGCTTTGCGATAATTCAACGGCCAGCGGACAAGCTCAAGCGACGGATAGCGCGGCAATTTGGCGACAGGAATCGCATAAAATGGCACGCCTTCTTTTTCGACGATTTCACGTTCAGGGCCATCCGGCGTTCCAGCCCAGGCGAACTTCAACTTCGGGTCTCGTTTCTTCATCTGCCGCAACACGGCGAGCAACGGCGTCACCGGCCCCATCGTCCCACCGCCACAAAATAAAATCGTCATACGCGTGAATGGCGCGAGATCGACGCCATGATCCCCATGCCAACAGCCAGCGCCAGCAACGCCGATGCGCCGTAACTAATGAACGGCAACGTGACGCCCGTAATCGGCATCAGGCCAAGCATGGATGAGATGTTGAAAATCGCCTGGATCGCGATCCAACAACCAATGCCCGTCGCCAGGAACTTGCCGAAATGGTCAGGAGCATTGCTCGCGATCTTGAAACAGCGGTAGATCAAGAAACCGAAGGCCGCCAAAAACACTAACGTCAAAATGAAACCCATCTCTTCGGAAATGACGGCAAAGATCGAGTCGCCGGCGACTTCCGGCAAGTAGGCATATTTCTGGCGCGAGTTCCCATATCCCAAACCGAACAGGCCGCCGGATCCAATTGCGAGATACGCTTGGTTGATGTGGTAGCCGATGCCCTGCGGGTCGAGTTCCGGATGCAAGAACGTCATGAAGCGCGCCGCGCGATATGGTGTGACTTTGATTAACAACGCGACGAGCGCCATGCTTGTCACACCCATTGCCGCGAACCACCCGATCGGTGCGCCGGCCACGAGATACATGAGCAATGCCGAACCGGCGATCACAGTCATCGAACCCGTGTTGGGCTGCATGATGAGCAAAAACATGATCACGCCGAGCGCACAGATGAATGGGATCAACCCTTCTTCGATGGTCTTTGCCTTGTCCTCGTGCCGCTCTGCCAACCATGCCGCGACATAAATAAGGAACGTCACTTTGACAAACTCAGACGGTTGGAAGCTGATCGGCCCAAGCTGCACCCACCGTCCGGCTCCGCCGAGATGCAAGCCGAGGCCAGGGACATAAACCATGATGAGCAAGCCGATACTCGCAATCAATGAGAAGAATGCCAACGGCCGGAGCTTGCGGTAATCCAATTTGGCGAAAATTGCGAACAAGAAAATGCCAGGGACAAAACCGAACACGAGCTGGTGCTTGAAATAATACCAGCTGTCGCCGAACTGCTGGTACGCAAGCGGCCCGCTCGCCGAGAGCAACATCATCAACCCGAACAAGCTCACTCCCGCGAGGGCCCACAGGAACGGTCGGTCAATCTGTAGGGCGCGCGGCATATCAGCGTTTGTCGATCAGCGCCAAGACGACACCAACGGCCGTCGTGAACAGCGAAATGATCCAAATGCGGAAGACGATCTGCGACTCCGTCCAACCGATCGCTTCCAAGTGGTGGTGGATCGGCGCGCTTTGGAACACTTTCTTCTTACGGATTTTTTTGGACGCAACCTGGATCAACACGGACAATGATTCAATCACGAATGGTAACCCGATGATTGGCAAAAGCAAGGGCTGGTTCGTCAGCATCGCGACGACGCCGAGCACGGTGCCAAGCGACATCGCGCCCGTGTCACCCATGAAGAATGATGCCGGCGGGACGTTGTACCAGAGGAACGCCATCAACGCGCCAAAGATCGCCGCGCAAAACACCGCCAAGTCCGCTTTCCCTTGCGCGAATGCGATCACGCCGTACCCGGCGAACGCGGCCATCAGCGGACCACCGACCAAGCCATCAAGCCCATCCGTCACGTTCACGGAATTCGATGTCGCAATCAGGACAAAGGCGAAAAATAAGACATACCACCAGCCAAGGACGACATCGCCGACAAACGGGATGTGGACGCTATTGAAACCAAGTTTCGAATAAAACCACCAGGCACCACCCAACGCGATGATCGAATATGAAATCAAGCGATGGCGGACGCGCAACCCACCGCCCTTTGGGCCAAGCTTCTTGATGTTGAGGTAGTCATCGAGCAAACCGACAAGCGCCGCAGCAATCAAGGCGCCAAGCGGCAGCAATGTTTCGGCACGAGAAAGAAAATTCCAGGAACACCAGCTGGAGTCGTTGACCGTGCAACCGAACGACAAGAAGAGCATCACGGCGGCAACCGTCACCCATACGACCAGCCCGCCCATCGTCGGCGTGCCGGCTTTGGCCGCATGGAGCTTGGCCATGATCGGCGCGCTTTTTTCGTCACGGATGTTTTTCCCCATCTTCAGGCGGCGCAACAGCCGGATGAGGATCGGCGCCCACAACATGCCAAGCAAGAAACACCCAAACGAAATGGTCAGGATGCGGATGATGGGAAATAAGGAATCGTACATAGGTCAAAGGTTCACAAGCACCAGGAAGAACGCCCCGACGCACCAGGTCACGGTCAACGCGGCAGAAAACGCGACCAACATTTTCGCTGCCAGCACATCATGCCGGAAGATGCCGAGGGCGAACAAAAAGTTGATCAGGATCACCGTCAGCATCAGCCCCGGCACGGCAAAAATCCATTGCCATTGGCGCACGTCATCGATGCCGAGGTAGATTGTATAATGCATCGTCAGCACGCTTGTCTGCAAGCCGGTTGGGATCAGGCGCCACAGGATGAATGCCGTCATCCCAACAAAGACGAGCACGGTTGCGATCGTCACCCATTTGATGAACCGGTTTTTCCACGCCAGCTTCGCGGAGAAGCGCCATTCCGCCAATCTCATGCCGATATCGTATGCTGTACGGCATCAGACGGCAACCACTTCTTTGACCTCGGGAACCATCTCGCGCAAGGTCTCTTCGATCCCCGCTTTCAGCGTCATGTCCGACATCGGGCAACCCACACAGGTCCCCTGGAATCGGACAGAAACAATGCCGCTTTCCGGCTCAACATCCACCAATTCCACGTTTCCGGCGTGCATCGCCAAACCCTCGCGCAGGGTATCCAGCACTTTTTCGATCTCCACAGATAGCTCCTGCTTGGTTTTGGCCATATCAAGCGGAATATAGCGCCAATCTGATTCCTTGACAATACCCAGGCAATACCGTATTATCCGGTCATTCTCCCATTAATTATAAACCCTTATGGCCCATAAAAAAGCCGGCGGTTCTACCAGTTACGGACGCGATTCCCAAGGCCAACGCCTCGGGGTGAAGCTCTACGCAGGTGAACACGCCAAGATCGGCAACATCATCGTCCGCCAACGCGGCACCAAGATCCGCCCGGGCAAGAACGTCGAAATCGGTTCCGACGACACGCTCTACGCCATGGCCGACGGTTTCGTGAATTTCACCGACAAGAAGGTCAAGCGCTACACCGGCGCCTTCAAGACCGTCAAGTTCGCCAACATCGTCCCGGTTGAAGCGAAGTAAGAAAATCCGCCCTCGAGGCGGATTTTTTGTTGCCTATTTTATTTCTTCGCCGCCGCCTTCACGAATCCCAAAAACAACGGATGCGGACGGAACGGACGTGACAACAATTCCGGGTGGAATTGCGAGGCAACGAAAAATGGATGTCCTTTAAATTCAACGATCTCTGCCAACGACCCATCCGGCGATTCGCCAGACACGATCAATCCTGCCGCTTCCAACTCACAACGGTACGTCGGGTTCGCCTCAAACCGATGGCGATGGCGTTCCATGATCTTGTCGCTTCCGTAGAGTTTATGCGCCAACGTCCCCTTCTTCACGATGCACGGATATTCGCCGAGACGCATGGTGCCGCCGTAATTCTTGTCATGCATTTTTCCTTCTTGTTCGTTCATCAGGTGGATGACGGGATGTGACGTGTCCGGATTGATTTCCGTCGTGTTCGCGTCTTTCCATTTCAACAAGTTCCGCGCGACCTCGACGGTCGCGAGCTGCATGCCGTAACACAAACCGAGATACGGGATCTTGTGTTCGCGCGCATATTTTATGACCATGAGCTTGCCTTCGATCCCGCGTGTTCCAAATCCTCCAGGGACAAGGATGCCGTCGAGCTTCTTCAACGTCTTGGCGAGCGTCGAAGGATGTTGTTCAAAATCTTCGCTGTTCAGCCAGACGATCTCCGGCTTGCGCTTGATATGCCAGGCCGCATGCTTGATGGCTTCGAGCACGGACAGGTATGAATCAGTCAGGACAAAATCCCCTGTCGAAAAATACTTTCCGACGACGCCGATGCGGACGGGGTCGGTCGATGCCTTGATGCGCGCATTCAGGTCTTTCCAGCCGTTCACGTCGCGTCGTGGTGCGTTGAGCCCGAGCTTCATGACGATGCGGTCCGTCACATGTTCGTCGCGGAAGCGCAATGGCACTTCGTAAATGGACGGCACGTCCGGCGCGGCAATCACGTCTTCGGGCGCAACATTGCAATTCACCGACAACTTCTGCTTGCGCGGTTCATCGATGGGATGCGTCGAACGGCACACCAGCATGTCAGGTTGGATTCCCGATCCGTTCAACGTGCGAACGGCGTATTGCGTCGGTTTGGATTTCATCTCGCCGATGCTTCCCGGCACCGGCATGTAACTCACGAGCACGACCAACACGTCTTTCGGCGCTTCGAGGCGCATCATGCGGCACGCTTCGAGGAATAGCACGTTCTGGTACTCGCCGACCGTTCCGCCGATCTCGATCAGCGTGACGTCCGCATCCGCGAGTTTTGCTGCCTGCTTGATACGGCTGATGACTTCCAATGGAATATGCGGCACGGCCTCGACCGTCTTGCCGCCGTATCCCAACGCACGTTCACGGTCAATCACAGCTTGGTACACGCTGCCGCTCGTCATGCAGTTCACACGATACAAATCCTCATCCAAAAACCGTTCGTAGTTTCCGATGTCTTGGTCCGTCTCGAGGCCGTCCTTCGTCACGAACACTTCGCCGTGTTCGACCGGGTTCAACGTCCCAGGATCGACGTTTAAGTAGGGATCGATTTTAACGGCGGTAACCTTCAATCCGCGCGCTTTGAGCAATGCGCCGATCGAGGCCGTCGCGATCCCCTTGCCGACGCCGCTCATCACGCCACCGGTCACGAACACGTAGCACCTGCGTCGTGTCCGCGATCCCCGGCCGCGCGTTTTCATATGCGGCCGAGTATATCACGGCCGCCATTACCCGACCTATGCGAGCGGCCTCGGTGGCCGTGGTGCGCGGTTATGCCGTGCCGAAATGATCCTTAATGCCTTGACTAACAAGCGGTCAGAATTGGTATAGCTACTGACAGAGAATACTTTATTCATCTTGACCCATTGCGCCTCGTAAATCGCGCCTTCGCCGGTCATGTGTTCTTTGGCATCCGGTGGGGCTTCGAACAAAAAGAAGTGCACGGCTTTTTGGATGACCGTCCCCTCGCGCCGGAAACGGAACGACGTGCGGCCGAGCGGCGCGATCATTTTCAAGCCGTCCAAATCCGTCTCTTCCTTGATCTCGCGGATCGCCGTTTGGAGCAACGTCTCCTCCCCTTCTTGGTGGCCTTTGGGGAACGTCCAACGGTTGAACGGGTCCTTGATGAAGAACAGCTCAATCCCGCCCGCCTTACGGCGATAGATGATCCCACCCGCCGACGTCTCATGCCGGAAGGATGGGGCCGCTTCTCCAACCTTACTGTCCGGATTGCGTCGACGAAACCGACGCCGCCGCCGTCGGCGATTTTCCGGTGAGGATTTGGAGGGCTTTATCGAGTTGGGGGTCTCGGTTTGCATTGTAGTCGTCTTCAGTACGGTCAACTTTGACGTCAGGCGTCAGGCCGACCTTGTTGATCGAGCGTCCTTTCGGCGTCACCCATTCGGCAATCGTGATCTTGACGGCACTGCCGTCAGGAAAGTCGTTCAGGTTTTGGACCGACCCTTTGCCGAACGTCTGCGTGCCGACAACCGTCGCCAAGCCGTAATCCTGCAACGCGCCTGTCACGATCTCGGACGCCGATGCGGAACCTGCGTTGACCAACACGACCGTCGGCATGTCCTTGAGCCGTGCGTCACCTGTGCCGTGGTATTGGTCAGTAATCTTGTCTTGCTGTTTTTCCGACACCACGATCTGGTCACCGACCCATTCGCCGGCAACGGCCGTGGCTTTGTCGAGGTAGCCGCCCGGATCATTGCGCAAGTCGAGGACGACGCCTTTGACGTTCTTGCTCAACGCATCGGTCACCGCCTGCTTGAACGAATCGCTCGTGTCTTCGTCGAAACCGGAGATTGTGATCTGGGCGATCGTGCCATTATTGAGGTACTTCGTCGAGACGCTCTTCACCGTGATATTGGCGCGCGTGATCGTATAGTCTTTAGTATCAAGCGTTTGCTTGGCTTTGCCCTGCGCATCCGTGGCCGTCTTGATGCGGCCGATGGTCAGCGTCACGGTCGTGCTCGCATTGCCGCGGATGAGCGACACCGCTTCGTCAACCGACATGTTGGTCGTGTCTTTCTTGTCGATGTCGAGGATCAAGTCACCTGCCATGAGCCCGGCTTTTTCCGCGGGCGTGTCAGGCAGTGGGGCGATGATCTCAAGTTGGCCGTCTTTTTCGCCGACCTCGGCGCCAATGCCCGACAACTTGCCTTGCAGCTGGTCGTTAAAATCTTGCGCGTTTGTCGGGTCAAAGAACACCGTATACGGATCACCCAACGACGAGGCCAAGCCGCTCATCGCGCCATAGAACAACGTCTTGTCGCTCACCGGCTGTTGGTAGTAATTACTCTTGAGCTCTTGCCACAAGTCCCAAAATTCCTTGAAGTCAGCAGGATCTGACGTGCCCGCCGGCGGCATGCTGTTGAGGCCAAGAACGGTCCCGCTCGCAGAAACAGCTGACGTGGTTGCCGCAAAGCCACTGCCCGGTTTGCCGATGGCGAATCCGGCCAAAAATGCCAGCGCCATGCCAAACAGGAGGACCGCGACCCAAACACCGGCATTCGTCTTAGGTTTTGGAGGATTTCCGAAGTCTTGCATTGTACGATAATATGCGAAGTGAACTGATGAGTCAACGCGTCACCGTCGCGCCCTTCCACCGCCGCGTTTTGCCGTGGATTTTTATCGTTGTCTTCTTGGCTGTCGCCCCGGCCGTGGTGTTTTACACCGCCGGCTACCGTTGGAATTCAGCCAAAGGGAAGGTCGAACGGAACGGCACGGTCATCCTGGATTCGACCCCATCTGGCGCGACCATCACGATCGATGGCCAACCCTATTCGTCCAAATCCCCATCAACCATCCAAGACGTGTCGCCCGGCCTCCACCAATTCAGCGTCACCAAAGCGGGCTATGACGGCTGGTCAAAATCACTCGAGGTCCATTCCGAACTCGTGACGTTCGCCAACAACATCTGGCTGTGGAAAGAATCACAACCCGCCAAGAGCTCTGCCGATGATGCGTTCCTCGTGTCTGCAGCTCCGGACCGCCAAAGCGTTTTGGAACTGATGTCCTCGACACCGACTCAAGCCATCGTGCGCGATGCGAACGGGAAAGAGTCTGCGACGTTCGGTTTTCCTAAAACCGTTTCGCCTGGGTCAACGGCCATTTGGGAACCAAGCGGTCGGTACGTGTTGATCGAGGCACCTTTAGATGAAAGCTCGTCTTGGCTTGTTGACACGCGTGCTGCACATGCGCCAGAAGAACTGCCTGCCGGAACCTATCGCTGGGAAAAAAATGGGCTCGTAGGGACAGACGGCACACAACAACTTACCATCGACCTGTCGAATTTCGCCGTCAGCAACCTCGACCTCCCAACAGACATCGTCGACCAGACAAGCGGCGCAGAGCTTCGGACGGCACCAGGGACGAACCAAGTCGTCTACGTCTCGACGAACAACCTCAACCAAGGCTTCATCCTCCCTTCCGGAAATTGGCGTTTCTGGGGCACAGACAAGGACGAGACGATCTTGCGTGACGGCACGCACTGGCTCTCGCTGCAAACTTCAAAACAACCGCCGGACTACCACGCCGTCTCCGGCGACATGCTGCGGACCTTCACCTCAAACGGGCTCACGCATGAACTCCTCGTCAACGGCACCGAAATTTGGACGTGGGATCCCGGCGCCGAACCGCAGCTCATCTATCGGCAAAGCGCCCCCATCGTTGGCGCGCAATGGCACGAGGCCGGCAATGACATCTTCTTCGCCACCGCGACCGACATCTACGCCCTCAACCTCGACCCACGCGACGGGTACCTCATCACGCACCTTGCACATTTTGATGCGATCAAGAGTTTCACCGCGCTGACCAAGCAACTCCTTGTAAGCGGGACAGAAAACGGACAGTCAGGCGTTTGGACGTTGGATTTGGAATAAAAAGAAAAGCGGCCCGAT
>JBAQQZ010000065.1:0-1893 GCA_049295615.1 Patescibacteria group bacterium | reverse complement strand
CTGCAGATCGGTCGACCCCAAAAATCGCCTTTGACCTGCAAGTAGTCCCGGAGTCCGAGCGCGGAATTCGTAGCAAGTTTCCCTCTGCAACGTTTGCGCAAGATGCAACAGTTGTCGCGGCCGACTGGCTTGACCACTTGGTTCTTGACTCAAAGCATCCAAGGACCTCGGGGCTTCGCGACTTCTTGCAGCAAGCCGGGGCTGACCTAACAACAGGGCGGCGAGCCTTCGTTCCGCTAACACGCCTGCACATGGCGCTGACCATTCGCCCCTCTGGCCGAAATACGTGGAATGAGGCTCTGAGCTTGGTACGCGAGGTATCAAGTGGTGAGCCGTCAACTGCCGCCCAGCTGATGCTTACAGCTGCTATCGGCAGTGCCTCAGATCTTGATGCTTCGAGCCTGGAGTTTTTGCTGAGCAACCTCGCACTTGTTGACCATCAACAATTGGTCGAGAATGCGCGTGCGCTTGGTGTCGCCGTATGGCGCTTCGCACCGATCCGTCTAGCGCAACTCTGGGAATCCGGTGGCCGGGGTCGTGATGTTGCGAGTTCCGGACTGAATGCGGTTGAGCTGGACTTGTTGCTTGAAGGTCTGCCGCTCACGGGGGAGTTTGCCGATACTGCATTCGACCTGCGCCCTGAACTGCTCACCAACGCTGCGACTTGGCGTGCCGATCCAGCGCTCGCAACGCGAGCTATCCGCGCAGCGGCGCGCAACGTTGAGATTGCGCCGCGAGCGCTCGACCAGTTGATCGCCTCACAGTCAACTGCGTTGATACCGATCGCATTCGAGGCGTTTGGGAATGAGAATGTTTGGCGGAAACTCGCTACGGCTTTGACTTCGCGAGAGCAGCCTGCGCCTGCATTGCAGGATTGGCTCCAGGCCGGTACAAAGTATCCGGGAACGGTTGCGCAAGTATTGGCAACTACTCGAGGTCTGGATCGCTCGGCACTGGCGGCTATCGCACGCGCGAGTCATCCTGATCTCGTGCCAAACGATTTCGGCGATGACCCCTGGGTGATTGCAGCCCAACTGACTGATACAGGCGCAATTCCCGAAGATGACGCATACCTTTGCAGTTTTTTGCTGGCTCGCGCCTTCGGACCGCGATCGCGGAATATTGTTGCGCTGGTAGCACTCGCACTCAATACCGTAAGCGCGGCAGCGGCGGCAAATTTACTATCGCAAAGCGCATGGCAATTACTTGTCCACCAACTGCCAGAGGCGCATGACCTGCAATCTTGGGATCGCTGCCAACGCCTGCTCGCCGGAATTGCTCAGTTGTACGTTCGGAAAGGCCTTTCGGTCGCTTCGTTCGGGCGCCTTGGACGCGACGATTCCGATTTCGCGTGTATTGTGTCGGCTGCCAGCAAGGTGTGGGGTGGACGTGGCTACCTGCGGGACGTGAGGCAGGCGTTCAAGACCTCCCACGACTTTTCTAGTCAAAGGCGTCGCATCATCGAAGACGCGATTGGCTCGTGGTTCTAGTGCCCATAGAAATTAACGTTTGCATGTGCCGCTAGCTATGGCAATCACTGCCGCAATTTTTCTGCGAAAGAGTCCCTGCTTATAGGTAATCCCGGCAAAAGTCGGCCGACTAAAAGACTCCGAATGGCAGCTTCCAGACGACAACATCGAACTCGCGTCCGGGCGCCCTGGGCACGTATGAGTCGCAGGCTCCTGTCAGGTTTCGAGCAAGTCCACTTGGCAAATTTCGATATCGAGATAGCTGACATTCGTGAGTGTCGGCAGATGGCCCGAAGCCGATCAGCGTCCGAAATCGTCAGACCCGTTCTTCGATTTGACGATTAGATTCGAGGGGCTCTTTTTTCACCCAACTTTTTTGCTTACATCACATACAAATTGTGCATGCAATCAAACATAGCTATGG
>JBAQQZ010000064.1:0-1518 GCA_049295615.1 Patescibacteria group bacterium | reverse complement strand
TTGCCATTTTTTCGATTCCGTCAATCTTGTGCAAAGGCCGAGTCGAGGGGCGCTTGCGCGCCCGCTTCGACTCGGCCGGTCAGGACGGCGCGTTTGCGCCTGGGTCAGGCCTTCTTGTCCTTGACCTCGGTGAACTCGGCATCGACCACGTCGCCCTCGTCTTTTTTCGCTTCGGCGCCGGCCTGTCCAGCACTGCCGCCTGCCGCACCGGCCGCACCGGCCGCCGCCTGCGAGTCGGCATAGATCTTTTCTCCGAGTTTCTGCGAGGCCTTGGCCAGCGCTTCGGTCCTGGCTTCGATGGCGGCCTTGTCGCCGTCCTTCAGTACGGCTTCGGCATCCTTGATCGCGGCTTCGATCGCAGCCTTCTCGTCGGCACCGAGCTTGTCACCGTGTTCGGCAAGCGACTTCTTGATCGAATGCACCATGGCATCGCACTGGTTGCGCGCGTCGACCAGTTCGCGGGCCTTGTGGTCGTCCTCGGCGTGGGCGGCGGCGTCCTGCACCATGGCCTGGATCTCGGCTTCGGACAGCCCGGAGTTGGCCTTGATGGTGATCTTGTTTTCCTTGCCGGTGCCCTTGTCCTTGGCCGAGACGTGCAGGATGCCGTTGGCATCGATGTCGAAAGTGACCTCGATCTGCGGCATGCCGCGCGGCGAGGGCGGAATGTCGGTCAGGTTGAACTGGCCCAGGCTCTTGTTGCCGCTGGACATCTCGCGCTCGCCCTGCAGGACGTGGATGGTCACCGCGCTCTGGTTGTCGTCGGCGGTGGAGAAAGTCTGCGCCGCCTTGGTCGGGATCGTGGTGTTCTTGGTGATCAGCTTGGTCATGACGCCGCCCAGGGTCTCGATACCCAGCGACAACGGAGTCACGTCGAGCAGCAGCACGTCCTTGACTTCGCCCTGCAGCACGCCGCCCTGGATCGAGGCGCCGACCGCCACGGCTTCGTCGGGGTTCACGTCGCGGCGCGGTTCCTTGCCGAAGAATTCCTTGACCTTGTCCTGCACCTTGGGCATCCGCGTCATGCCGCCGACCAGAATTACGTCGGTCAGGTCGGAGACCTTGACGCCGGCATCCTTGATGGCGATGCGGCAGGGCGCGATGGTGCGTTCGATCAGGTCCTCGACCAGCGATTCGTACTTGGCGCGGGTCAGCTTCATCGCCAGGTGCTTGGGGCCGGTCGCATCGGCCGTGATGTAGGGCAGGTTGAATTCGGTCTGCTGCGCCGAGGACAGCTCGATCTTGGCCTTTTCCGCGGCTTCCTTGAGGCGTTGCAAGGCCAGCACGTCGTTCTTCAGGTCGACGCCCTGTTCCTTCTTGAATTCGGTGACCACGTAGTCGATCAGGCGCTGGTCGAAGTCCTCGCCGCCGAGGAAGGTGTCGCCGTTCGTGGACAGCACCTCGAATTGATGCTCCTTGTCGACCTCGGCGATCTCGATGATCGAGATATCGAAGGTGCCGCCGCCGAGGTCATACACCGCGATCTTGCGGTCGCCTTCCTTCTTGTCCATACCGAAGGCG
>JBAQQZ010000063.1:0-2650 GCA_049295615.1 Patescibacteria group bacterium | reverse complement strand
GACGTGCGGGCCAGCACCATCAACGAGGCCATGAAGATCGCCGCCGCCAAGGCCATCGCCGCCCTGGCCCGCGAGGACGTGCCCGACGAGGTGGACGCCGCCTATTCCGGCCGCCGCCTGCGCTACGGCCCCGACTACATCATCCCGGTGCCGTTCGATCCGCGCCTGATCGCCTCCGTTCCGCCGGCCGTGGCCAAGGCGGCCATGGATTCCGGCGTGGCCAGGAAGCCGATCATCGACATGGGCGCCTACAAGCGCGAGCTGTCGGCCCGTCTCGATCCGGCCAGCGCCGGCATGCAGGCCATCACCGAGGCGGTCAAGGCCAACCCCAAGCGGGTGGTGTTCGCCGAGGGCGAGGAGGAAAAGCAGATCCGCGCCGCCGTGGCGTTCTCCAATGCCGGCCTGGGTCATCCCATCCTGCTGGGGCGCGAGGAGCGCATCCGCGAGACCATGAAGAACATCGGCCTGCCGGCCGCCGAATCCCTGGAAATCATCAATTCGCGCATCTCGCCCCGCACCAGGGCCTATACCGACATGCTGTACCGGCGGCTGCAGCGCCGGGGCGCGCTGTACCGCGACGTCCAGCGCCAGGTCAATCAGGAGCGCAACATCTTCGGCTCGCTGATGGTGCAGGCGGGCGACGCCGACGCCATGGTCACCGGCCTGACCCGCAACTACTGGCAGGCCTTCGAGGAGATCAAGCGGGTCATCGATCCCACGCCGGGCGAGTTGCTGTTCGGCATGACGGTGTTCGTGGTCAAGGGCAAGCTGGTCTTCGTCGCCGACACCACGGTGATGGAGACGCCGACGCCCGAGCAACTGGCCGACATCGCGGTGCAGACGGCGCAAAAGGCCCGCCAGATGGGGCACGAGCCGCGTGTCGCCATGATCAGCTATTCCAATTTCGGCAATCCCAGCAGCGAGCGTTCGGACCGGATGCGCGCGGCGGTCAGCCTGCTGGACGCCCGCAAGGTGGATTTCGACTATGACGGCGAGATGGCCGCCGACGTGGCGCTGGACCCGGAACTGCTCAGCCATTTTCCGTTCTGCCGCCTGAAGGAGCCGGCCAACGTGCTGGTGATGCCCGGCCTCTATTCGGCGACCATCGCGTCCAAGCTGCTGCAGAAGCTGGGCGGGGTCAGCGTCATCGGCCCGATCCTGGTGGGCCTCGCCAAGCCGGTGCAGATCACCTCCATGGACGCCACCGCCAACGATATCGTCAACATGGCGGTGTTGGCCTGTCATGACGCCCTGCGCTGACCGGTGGCAGGCGTGAGCCGGGGAACGGTCACCTCCGGCCGTGTTCTGCTGTTCGCCCTGTTCCTGTCCAGTCCCACCGCCATCATGCTGGTGGTGCTGGCCGGGGCCGGACGGCTGGACGTCTGGCCCGCCGTGGGGACCTGGGTGATGGTGACCTCGCTGCTGCTGCCCCTGGTGCGCTCGCACCTGGGCGAGCTGTCGGGGCTGGCCAACTGGGTCCGCACCCTGGCCCATGGCGGCGACATCGCCACCGCACCCGGCAAGGACGGCATGGTGCTGGCCGAGATCGCCGCCTCGGTGGCGGCGCTGCGCCGGCTGTGGCAGCAGCGCTCGGCCGAACTGGCCGAGACCGCCCGCTGGAACGCAAGCCTGCTGGAAAATCTGCCCGACCCGCTGTTGTTGCTGGATTCCGCCCGCCGCGTGGTGCGGGCCAACCGCGCCGCCACCAGACTGTTCGGCCGCGACCCGGCGGGCAGCGATCTGGCCGCCGTGCTGCGCGACCCGGGCGTCACCGAGGCGGTGCAGGCGGTGCTGTCGGGAGCCCAGCCGTTCCGTGAATGCGAGTTCACCCAGGCCATTCCGGTGGAGCGCACCTTCACCGCCCGCATCGACCGCCTGGACGGCCAGCCGGCCTTCGAGGCGGCCATCGCGCTCTTGACCCTGCACGAGCTGACCGCCATCCGGGCCATGGAGCGCATGCGCGCCGATTTCGTCGCCAATGCCAGCCACGAATTGCGTACGCCCTTGGCGGCGCTGTCGGGCTTCATCGAGACGCTGCAAGGCCCGGCCCGCGACGACGAGGAGGCGCGGGAAAAGTTCCTGGGCATCATGGCCGAGCAATCGGGCCGCATGAGCCGGCTGGTCGCCGACCTGCTGTCCCTGTCGCGCATCGAGTTGGACGAGCACACGGCGCCCAGTGAGAGGGTGGATCTGGCCCGTCTGGTGACCGGCACCGCCGAGGCGCTGAAGCCCCTGGTCGGTCCGCGCGGCATGGAACTGGCGCTCTCCATCGCCGCCGACCTGCCCCAGGTGATCGGCCAGCCGGACCAATTGGTCCAGTTGCTTCAGAACCTGATGGACAACGCCGTGAAGTACGGCAACGACGGAACCTCGGTGGAGGTGGGCGTTGCCCTGGCCGAGTCCCTGCCCCCCGGCGCGGGCGCGGCGCTCAGGGTCGGGCCGGTGGTCAGGGTGGCGGTCAGGGATCACGGCGAGGGCATCCCGCCCGAGCATCTGCCCCGCCTGACCGAGCGCTTCTACCGGGTGGACACGGCGCGCTCGCGTAAGATGGGCGGCACCGGATTGGGGCTGGCCATCGTCAAGCACATCGTCAACCGCCATCGCGGCCATCTCGCCATCGACAGCCGGGTGGGCGAGGGTTCGACCTTCA
>JBAQQZ010000062.1:0-7957 GCA_049295615.1 Patescibacteria group bacterium | reverse complement strand
CAGGAGGTTCCGTACAATGATTTCGACCCGACCGCCGCGCTATCACGGCGAAGACACGCAGCTCGTCCCCGGCGACGTGATCAACATCGATCGCGGATCCGGGCTGGTGACGTTCTTACGCAACGGCGAACGGCTGGTGCTGAACGCCTATCCGCTCGACCCGGAATTGCCGACGGACGGTATCAGGCTGGTGCCCAGCCTCACGGTCGTCCATGCCGCAGGCATCGCCAAGATCATCGGCGTCGCCAGCGGCTTCAAGCTGAAGTGCGACATGGAAGACGGCGGCACGTCGCGCTTCATCCTCCTTGCTTCGGCACATGGCTGACACGCCTGTCGCCAGACCACCCATCGCTCCAGCCCCGCCATTGCTTCACGGCGGGGTTGTTTTTTTCGACGCGATAACTTGTCTTTGCTATAGTCTCCCCGCCTCCAGGTACCGACTCCCGAAATGTCCGCCCACGCGGACGCTACGCGGTTTCAAACCTGGGGGTTTTAATTTTAGACCAACGCATCAAACGACCGGGCGAGGTTCAAATCCGTCACCGTCACCCCACCTTCTTCGGGTGTCGTCAGGCGGACAACGACGGATGCGCCAGAAATGAAGACTGCCGGCTTGTGGTGCGTGCGTGCCGCGATCGTGGCGACGCGGTTCACGAAATTCAACGCTTCGGGAAAATCCTGGAACAGATAGGTCTTTTCGATCCCGCCATGGCGGATCGCCCAGCCGGGCAGCCGCAAGACCGCGGACGATAGTTGCGCAGGTGAGACGCGCTTGCTTTCCATGATCTGCAACGCAAAAATATGGCCGTACGAAAATGCCAAGCCTCCGATGAATACGATGACAAGCGGCTCAAGCAACACGTAGACGAGGATCCCCTGGCCATACAAGATCGGTGCCAGATACAACCCGATCACGCCATACGACACCACGCCCAACCCGATCCAAAGTAAGAAGCGTTTAGTGTTCCACCAGGCGAGGACGACCTCAAATGCCACCGACAAGAGGAAGATCCCGCACATCGCGAGGAAGATGGCTGGCTGGTCGAGCCCGAACGTCTCGCGATGCAACAACAAGGCAAACGCCAACCCATAAAAATAAAAAACCGTCAGGATGAGCAGCGTTTCTTTGAGATTTGAAAGCGCGGACGCGGCTCGTGGCATACAGATATGCTACCCGATCAGGTCGCGGAAGAGGAGGACAGCGCCCAAACCGATAATCACGCACGCTGACAGGATCGGCAGCATGTAGGTGAAGCGCGCAGACGTCTTGCGCAGCGCATATTTTTTTGAGATGAGGAGTAGCGATCCGACGGCCAGGATCGTCAGGTGCAATCCAACCGTGAAGGCGACGAGCAGCAAGACGCCCGTCGCCAAACGGCCGAGCGACAAGGTCGCCATGAAGATCGCCCAAGCCGTCGGGCATGGCGCAAGTGAGCCAATGAACCCGAGCCACAAAGCTTTGCGGAAGTTGTCTTGCGGTTCATGCGGCATCGCGTGATCATGGTCAGGTGCTTCTGCGGGCCCGTGCTCATGCGGCAGGCCGAGTTCGTGTGCGCGCGCATGCGCCTCATCCGACTGCGCGGCTTCGGGGTTCGACGACACGATGCGATAGCGCAAGATGGCACGCACCAAATTGATGGAACCTAAAACAAACAATCCGGCAGCCGATACGATCTCAAGCCAAACCAAAAGCTGCGTCGGCGGCACGACAACCGCGACAAACCCCGCGACGATCGCCATCAAAAAGACATCGGACACGTGCGTCAGCGTCATCACCGTGCCGAGCGCGACCATGCGGAACGGCGTCGCGCGTTCACCGACGAGCGTCGCCGCCATGAGCGATTTTCCGTGCCCAGGACCCAGCGCATGTAACGCGCCGATCAAGGCGGCCGATGCGAGCAACCCAATAATTCCCCACCAGCCAAGCCCTGGATCAAGCAAACGCTTGGCGACGTCGGCGACCATCGCATCGGTCGTCCCAAGCGACGCTGGTTGCGTACTCGATACGGACGACGGAACGCTCGCGAAGAGCGGCGTCAGGTCAACCGTCGCTTGGCGCGTTGCGTGATCAAGCGTGGCAAGCGGGTCAAAGTCCCCATTTTCCTGGAGCCGGACGATGGCCGTCTGGCTTGGGAAGCCGTCGAGGAACAATGTCGATCCCGCCGTAACGACATGCGATGCACTCGGGCAAACCACTGGGCCGACAATCGTTACACCATCAGCCACGGCGTCCAGCTCATCATCCGGCGTATGTGCGCTTGCCGGTGACCAGGTACAGGCCTGCCCGTTTTGCGAAAGCGAGACGTTCTCCGCGACATAGGCCGTCACCAAGTCGCTATTCTTTTGGAGTAACCCGATATCAAACCGCGCGGTGCTTGCCCCGCGCACCAGCTCGAACGCTTGGTACGGGTGGATCGCGACCGTCAGCACGAGCCCAGTACTGCTCGAATTGCTGAAATCCAAATACGCCACATCGAGCGGATGGGCGGAGGCGGGCAAACAAGCTAGAAGCAAGAAGCCAGAAGCTAGGGTTAAGCTAAATGCCAGACGTTTCCACATGGGCGCATTGTAGCCCATTGCACGCCAAGGCAAAGCCCTAACAAACCTGCTATTCTTAGGCCGTGCATCCCACCTGATTCTAGCTTCTTTCCCTATGACCCTGTTCCTATTCGCCGTCCTCGCGGGCGTCGTGACCATCGCCGGACCGTGCATTTTGCCGCTTCTGCCTATTATCCTTGGGACGTCGACCGTGCGTTCGCATCCGGCGCGGCCATTTGCCATCGTCCTTGGTTTCATCCTGTCGTTTTCGCTGTTCGCCGTGCTGTTTGCCGTCTTCGGCCAACTCCTCGGGATTTCGCCCGGCACGTTCCGCTTGGTCGCGACCATCATCATCGGCTTTTTTGGCCTGATGCTGCTCTTCCCCAAACTCCAAGAAGCCATCTTCGCCAAACTCCAACCGCTCCTGTCTAAAGTCACGCCGCGAAATGGCACGACAGGCGGCGGCTTATGGAGCGGCTTCTTGCTTGGCGCGTCGCTTGGTTTGATTTGGACACCATGCGCCGGGCCGATCTTAGGATCAATCTTGACACTCGTCGCCGCAAAACAGAACCTAGTGCAAGCTGGCGCACTCCTCATCGGTTATGCCTTCGGCGCCGGCGTCCCGATGCTCGCGATCGCCTATGGTGGGCAAGCGGCGATTACCAAAGTCCGTTCGCTCTCCAAATACACGGTCACGATCCAGCGCATCTTTGGCCTCATCATCATCTTGGTCGCGATTGGCTTGTACACGGGCGTTGACCAGTCGATCCAAGCCTGGCTCCTCATCAAGTACCCTTGGCTATTCCCCAATATGAACCTCAACCTCTAACCCTATGAAACGCGGAACACTCATCACCATTGGCTTGATCGTGATCGTCATCGTGGGTGCGGCGGCGCTCGCATCCGCACTCCCGATGTCCAAGCTCGGCGGCCTTGGTAGCGGGAATGCCATCTCGTCTGCCACCGGGACATCTGGCTTGCCCATCCTCGCCAACCAAATGCCGGACTTCACCGGCATCACAAATTGGTGGAACACGCCCAACAACCAACCGCTGACGCCAGCAGGACTCAAAGGCAAAGTGGTGCTCGTCGATTTTTGGACGTATTCCTGCATTAACTGCATCCGCACTTATCCGTTCTTGAAATCAATGTACGCAAAATATGCGGATGATGGCCTAGTGATCGTCGGCGTCCACACGCCAGAGTTCGCCTTCGAGTCCGATCCCAACAACGTCGAACAAGCGATCCTGCAAAACGGCCTCAAATATCCCGTCGCGCTCGACGCCAACTACGGCACCTGGAACGCCTACGGCAACGAGTACTGGCCCGCGGAATATCTCTTTGACCGCGAAGGCCGCTTGCGCCACACCCAATTCGGCGAAGGCGACTACGACCAAAGCGAAGAAGCGATCCGCAGTCTGCTGACGGAAAACTCCAACGTGACGCTCGCCCCCATGGGCGTAGCGGTCGCCACTCCGGACTTGTCGAACATCCAGACGGATGAGACCTATTTTGGCCTGGAGCGCGGAAGTGCCTTCATGGGCACGCCCAGCACGTCTGGCACAACGGCGACGTTCACCGCCAGCGCAACCGTCGGACAAAACCAATGGACGGCTGGCGGAAGCTGGCAGTTTGACCCGGAATTTGTGGAGACCGCAGCGGCAAACGACGTCTTCCGTTTCAACGTCCAAGCGAATGTCTTGCATATCGTATTGGACTCGGCCGATGGCAAGGACAAGACGCTCGACGTCTACGTTGACGGAAAAAAGACGGGCACCGTCACGGTGAACATGTCAAAACTCTACGACATCGCGACCTTCGCGGACGGCGGACGGCATACTGTCGAGTTGCGAATCCATGACGCCGGTGTACGCTTCTACGCGGCAACTTTCTCGTAATTAACTTTTCCCATATGAATCTCGATACACTCAACCGGGGCGAACTGTTTGATGAAATCGCGGAACTCGCTCGCGCTGAAGGCGTGACTGACCAAGCCGACTGGAATGAGCTGGTGGACGAAACCCTCGAAAGCCACTTTGCGATCGGTGAGCTGAATGATGACCAGGACATTGAAGGCATGCGCGAGGTCTTACACCTGGCCTGGAACGAATACCAAAGCAACTCCGGGCCAGAATCCGCCAACGCGATTGCCGAAGACCCGGAATCACCCCGCGCCTCCTAGGACGAAATTCCACAAATAAAACAGCGGGCCCAACCTCCAAAGGTGGGCCCGCTTTTTTTAAAGCAGTGATGAAGGAACGTGGGGGAACGAGAGCGACTACGCCGCTTCCCGTTCGGTGTACCTGATGTGGAACTCGGGAACCATTGCGAGCAACGGTTCGACCTGGCTCCGCTTGATGGACCAGCCGCAATTGCCGCTGCTATCCTTGGCGTAATCCCCAACGAGCAGCTCGTCAGGATATGCGAGGGCATGCTGGAAGCCTTCTTCGACCGTGATCCGGCTCACCTTGAGCTCGGACTGCTCCTCCTCGGCGATGCGCAGTGCGCGACGGAGGCGAGGGAAGGTCGTCGGCTTCGACTGGAACGCGAGCATGGGACTTCCAGCTTCGGCGTGGTACCGGTCGTTGCGGGCGTAGAACAGGCGATGGGCCTGCCAAGACTCCTCGTCGTAGTCGGCCACCCGCAAGAGGATGTCTGACGCAACGATGATCTCGGACGTGGAACTGTGCATGACCCTACGCGTCACGAACGGCGTCAGCGTCTGGGAAACGGCACCGCTCACGAAGAGCGTTTGGCCGGCACGCACAGCGAGCACAGCCGTCCCATCCTTCAACCAACGAATGACATGTGCCATGGGGCACCTCCATCAGTAGGGGCCAGCGTCCTGCTGGCGATTTCGGATTCGGTCCATTTCCACGATATCTCGTCCATCCGGACGACGGGCTGGCCTACATCGGCACCTCAGGAAACGGCGTGGGCTCGGGAGTCGGGAGGTACGCATCATTCGCCATGGTGCGCACTCCCTTCCGCCTGCGGCAGCCCTTGCGGACGGTCGCTCTTGGGCTTCGGCGGCGGACCAAAACCGACGTAGAAGCTGTCCCCCGGACACCCCAGCTGGACGCCCTCTGCCATGGAGATGGCGATGGCTTCCTGTTCGGTCCAATAGACGCTCGACCGCTTGGAATGGACCCACTTGCCGAGCGGCTCGACGGGGCTGTCTTCGATCTTCGGTCCCTGCGGCGTGCGGCGGCCGACCGCCTTGATCGTGCCGCCATCGCGGCGTTGGATGACGTTCTCGGGCGTGACCTCGTACTGCAGGACCTTGCAGATCCTGTTGATCCTGTCGAAATCGACAGCATACAGCGGCGTCGTCATATCGCTATCACTCCCTTCAATAGTCAATGTGCGGTTCTCCTCTTGGAATCCCCAATATGTTCAGGAATTCGATTGAGGAGGAAACGACGAGCGCCGTTTCCTGCGACTCTAGGGCTGTTTTTTGAATTTAGCCTTTCACACCGAGTAACGTGTGGAGCTCGTCGCGCGCGTCGGTGACCTTCTTATAGGCTTCTGCCAACTGTTTACGAGCGGCCTGATGGCCGTCGTCATAGGACGAACGCTCGATGATTCCGAACGCTTCCTTCATGGCCAGCGCAAGTGCTTCGTCGGTGGTCCAGAGGTCAATTTGCTTACGATGCCAATCGGAGTGCAAACCCATCTGGCCCATCAACTCGAGCGGCGGCGTGGCCTGCAATGTCGCCAAGTCGCGGGAGAAGATCTCGCCATTCTTTAGGAGACACGGATACTTCGGCACCCCGATCACGGCACGACCATCGAAGATACGCTCACTGGTGAGACGACCCTCTTGGTCGACGTCATAGGACTTCAGCGTGCTCTCGCCGTCTGCGACCCATCGAAAATGAAACAACTTCATCATTTATTGATTCTCCTTGCCGGAATAGAAGGTCCAGATCCCAGTAACCGGCACTACTAGGTGTGTAAAATTACCATATTTGAGCCATTTTGTCAAGGCTGACACTAACCCTTTCTATAACGAAAAATAGGCTTTACAGAGCCAAAATTATTGCTTTAAAGCCAAATATCCACTTTTGTCGGTGGATGCCTTCCTCTCAAAACCGCCGAACCCTCGGAAATTCAGTTGTTTTTTTCCTGCGTATTATCGCGAATTTACCGGACTGAACGTTTGGATGATGCTCTTGAAATCTGCCGTGTCGCGTAATTCATCAAACGCCACGCACTGGGCGCTCGGATTGGGGTAGTTTTGGCAATCGACGGAATGGACGACGAACTCAAACACGACATATCCTGATCCAACCTGGGTCGCGTAATCGGTGCTGTTGTAGTAATTACCCGCGCCCGCATCTTCATCAACCGTCAGGCAGAATGCTGCACCATTCAGCGTAACGTGCTGGCTTGAAGTTGGTGCGAAGCCGGACGGCCAACCGGATTCGGAATAGAAACAATTCTTCATGTCAGGATCGGTGGCTTGGAGGAGCTTCACATGCAACTGCGCTTCAGGCACGGACTGGGCGGAACTCGAGGCAACGCGCGACCCCAAATCCAAGGCGAACACGTCGTCGGGTGCACGGTCCGCTTCCGGGAGGACTTTGGCATACGGCGGATAGCTGAACGTGAACGGGACGGTACTTGTGCTGAATGCTTGCCAGGCTGTCTGCCCCGTTGCCGTTGACGAAGCTGCTCCTGACGGGCTTGGCGCGGGTTGGGCAAATGGATTCCACGCGCATCCCGCCCCAAACAGCGCCAATGCGAAACCAAAAACGAAAAACGATTTTTTCATCATATCTTTAAAAATTATCATCGATCGTGGGTGCGGAATTCAACTCGGACGTGACATTGTAATTCGCGGCATCGCTGATGTTGTTGCCCAAGGTGTAATCGCCAAAGAACGTGTCCGGGATATCTTCCACTTTGGTGTTCCAATCCGTGCCATACAAACCGATCGCCACATCTTCTGTCGTCACCCATTCGAGTTGCGCGCCTTTGGCGACGACGTATGTTTTCGGGTCCGTGATGAACTTTACCAGCTTGTATCCAGGGCGATAGGTCACGTTCTTGCCAAGAGGAAGACCGCCAAGAACGTCTGGTGTGATCGTCTGGACGGAATTGAAATCCGTGTACCAACTAAAATAGACTTTGCTGTTGGGAAACGCGTGACGTGCACCATCCTTGCCCACGTAGTACACCGCCGTACAAGGATCATCTGCGCCAGCGTCAGGTCCGCACTCGAGCTTGACCAAGCTGCCAGCCGCGGGACCAACAGGAGCCGTGGGTGTTTCCGGAATCACCGGCGTCTCGGAGCCCGATGGCGTTGAGCCACCGAACGGTTCGCCCGCACCGACCGTCCCACCCTGCACGAACACCGATGTATTCGGGCCGGCAGCTTCATCGCTCGCCTGGTCTTTGCAGAACACGAATACCG
>JBAQQZ010000061.1:0-1965 GCA_049295615.1 Patescibacteria group bacterium | reverse complement strand
TCTTGGATCTGCTGGACCTCGGAGGTGATTCCGAGCTTCGCCCGCAGGCTCTCAAGTACCTCGTCGACGGTCTTGATCTCCTTCGCGGTTTTGCCAGCCGCGCCGGCGATGTTGGCGAATCCGGTGGCCGCGGCCTCCGTCTGCGCCGGGATGGCTCCCAGAAACGAGAATCCCTCGGGAAGCTTCGTGAACGAGGTGAAGAATGAATCGACGCGACCCTGGGCCTGCTCGATCAGGCCGTCGAGCGTCTTCAGTTCGACCTTGATCGCAGCCGCCGCGGCAACGCCGCCGATCTCGACCCCGTGGATCTTCGGGGGCAGCGCGCCAGACGCGACGTCCTCCCGCTTCTGCTTGAGCTTCGCGAGCTGGTCCGCCGCCGCTTCCGCCGTATCGCCAAGCGCGGCGACCTGCTCTTTCGCGAACCGGACGTGCTCCGCGAGGAGCAAACCGACCCCGGCCAGCACGGGATTTCTCGCCACCAGCGCGGCGAGCGCGATCTCGAACGCGCCGAGGTTCCTCCCGGCGAACTGGATCGCCTCCGCGACCAGATAGAACGCGCGCGCCAGTCCGGTGCCGATATCGTCGGCGGCCTGCTTGAAATCGGGATCCTTCAGCAGCGTGATCAGCTTCTCGACTTCGACGCGCACGCCGAGCAGCGCATCATTTTCGAGCAGATCGCCGGCCGCGTTCTTGAGCGCCTCGAGCGAGCCACCGAGAGTTCCGCGGATCGCTTCGGCAGACCCCTTCGTATTGCGCTCGACCTCGCCGAGCAGAACCGCGAACGCCTCGCCGCCGCGCCCCGCGTCGTAGAGATCCTTGACGAGCTTCCGCGTGCTCGCGCTGACCTCGAAGATTCCCTTCGAGAGCACGTTGAGGCCGCGCACGGGATTGTTGATCGCCGCGCCGAAGGCTCGCGCGGCAGCGGCGGCATCGACATCTGTTCCCGTCGCGGCAGCGCGCGCCGCGGCGTAGTCGATCGCTGCCTTCGAGACTCGCGGCAGAACGTCATCGCCCAACGTCTTGAACGACGACAGCGTGGCCACGACTGACTTCGCGGCTTCGTCGCTGACCGTGGTCACGTCTTGGATCGACTGCGCGAATCCTTCGAAGTCGGCCACGGTCGTGGCGCGCCCGGCGAGCTGCAAGGCATTCGCGAGCCGCAGAGACACCTTCTCCGCCTCGATCGTCTCGCGCAGGAATTGCCGCGAGACGAGGCCGAGAGAGATCGGGACCGCAATGCGGCCAAGGGTCGCGGACAGGCTTCGAGTCGCCTGGGCAACCACGCGCTGAGTAGAGCGCAATTCGCGTTCGAACTCGGACTTGTCGAGGCCGAGCCGGACGAGCAACCGGCCGAGTTGGGTGTCAGCCATCGGCTACGCCCCCTCGGCGATTCGGGCGTTGTGTCTGTCGGCCCACGAGTCGAAGGCGGCGAGCGCGTTCTGACTCGCGATCTCGGATTCGGGCTCGGCTTCGCGCTCCGCATCGAACCGGATCAGGTAGTCGTCGACCGACCGCATCTGCGCGCGGCGCCCGAGTGCGAGCCCCTGCATCGCGTTCACGATCGCGGCCGTCTGGTGCGCGAACAGCACGCGGAGAAGCTCGTCGCCCCACGGCGCGACCGAGCGCAGCGCTGCCAGCTCGAGCCGGTCGCGAAACGACGTGACCGCGTAGAGCTCCGATCGGGAGCGGAGGCCGAGGGCGACCGCGAGCGCTAGATCGTCGCGGGCTCTGCCTCCGCGACGGATTCCCCCACGATCTCTTCGGCCGCCTCCGCGGTGAAGCCCGTCAGCTGGAGGATCCTGTTCGCGGCGCGCGCCAGCGGAGCATGGCCCTTCGCCCCGAGCTTCTCGGTCTGCTCGTCGGTGAAGAGCCGGCGGCCGGATTCGTCGATCGCGCAGTGACTCACGAGCCAGTGGTTCGAGCGGAAGATCACGAAATCGACATCGATCGAAGCCGGATCGATAC
>JBAQQZ010000060.1:0-5529 GCA_049295615.1 Patescibacteria group bacterium | reverse complement strand
GGATCAACGGGCTGAATGCGAAATCAAGTGATTTAACGGGCGGGCGACGCACGGCCGTCACCGGGCCTTCGAGGTTCGCGACAACCAGATCTTGGCCTTTGAAAAACCGGTCTTCTTGCCCTTGGATATTTTGGAATGGGTAGGCTAACGACCCAGCTTTCTGCGAACGCGTTGCGACCTCACGGTCAAACATCATATCGCCGGTGAACAACAAGGTCGAAACGTGTTCAGCCTGGATCGGGCCCGGGGAAAAAGACGCAAAGATGTGGCTCGTGGATTCTTGCGAGACCGTCGCGTTGAGCAAACGCAACGAATTGGTGTGGTCTTGGACCGTGACATCTCCCAAACCCATGTCGCGAGCGACTTTGAGCCCAACAGCCAACGCGCCCGGCGAATCAAGCTCGACCTTGTCGGCTTCGAGGTCGGAGAGTGACTTCACGACATCCAGCGCCAACACGTCATGGAAGTCGGCGACTTCAGCAGGCAAATAATGCGAAAAATCGACGGTCACGACAAGCAACGCATGCGGGTCAGCTTGCAACCGTGCTTCAAGCGCTTGCGCGAGTGAGATGCGCTCCTCTTGCGTCGCGTCGATGCGCACGATGATCGGCACGACCTTCACGCTCGGCCATTGGTACGCAATGAACGGCAACTCATTATACACGCCGAGCTCCTTGACGAACGGCGCATCATCCAGCGACAAACTCGGGACGGCCGTCAACAACGTCCGTACCGCATCAGCAGAACCATCGACCGTGCTTGAGGCCGTAGCAAAACTCCGTTCCGTCGTGGTGAATGCCGTCTTGCCCTGCGAAAAATGGTCAGGCGTCACGAGATAAACGATCGACGGTTTTGGCGTAGCCGCATAGAGCGACGCCATCTGCCGCGCGGCGACAAGATGGTGTGGCACGAGGATTTCGCGTGTCCCCGGTGCGACCGTCCAATTTTCTTTTGTCGCGAACGCGGATGCGAGCAAATCGGACGGGACGCTGCCGCTTGTTTGGATTGGCGGGAGCGCGGGCGCCGTGCATTCCAAATTCGGGCTACATGCGCCTGCCGGGATAGAGGCAAGTGACGCAAACGTAGGCAGCGTGACCGGCGCACGTCTCATGCCGGGCAAAAACACAAAACCCGCGCCCAAACCAAGGCCCAGGCCAACGACCGTCACCGCAACAATCAAGAAATAAGGCTTGGCCACAAATGCATCAACCCCCAAAACAGCACGGCCCAAACCAAACTTGTGAGGACCAAATCAATCGGGAACCAGGCATCTTCCTTGATCCCAAAAATCCCGTGGCCCTCAAGCGGCAAAATCACTCCGCCGATGAAAACTGACGTCAGGAATCCCCAACCCAGGATGGGTAAGAGGCTATAATCCGTGAACACACCTGCGCTGACGAAATATGCATACAACCCACCAAAAATACCAGACAACGTAAGGTGCATAAGCATCCCCAAGAAATGCGCTTCGCGGTGCGAGATGTCGCGGCCGAAGAAATGCGGCTCATCAATGTCGCGCACAAAATTCCCCGCGCCAAAGGATGGCGCGACGTGGGCCAAGAACAGCAGGAAGGCTCCTGCCAATGCTCCAAATGCGAGGGCGGCGGCGATCATAGCTTAAGGAGAAACAGACCCTGGTACTGTAGGCGCTGTGCTCGTTCCTGTAAATTGCGCGCCCGATTTGCAAAGGCCGCTCTGCGTGCCGCTCGCGTCCGCCAAGAAATCACCACAGGAAAAGCCCGAGGGGCAACTCTGGCTGGGTGACGCACCACACGCACATTCTGGGACGCAGATGTCGGCGCACACAGTGCCGGGAGGCATCCCGCGGCACAATGAGCCGCAATCATTCCACATTCCACCTGCGGCTTCGCAGTTCGTTTGGGTCAACGCGGACGAAGTGGATGTCGGCACTACGGGTTGCGGGATCGGCAATACGATCGGGACGTTTGGCGGTGGCAGGGCGGCAGGCGGCTTCACCGGCAAGGCAAACGCTCGTACGATGATCGCCAGCGCAATCGCCAACACGCAAATCCCCAAGAGTGCATAGAAAACTTTTGCGGATGGCGCCATGCGCTCTGCCATAGCCTAGTTCGCGTTCGGGAGAATGATGATCATGACGGGCGCGCCATGCGTCACGTCACCGCCATTCCAATCATGTGCCGCGTTCATCAAGCCGGAATAGGTATAGGTAAAATCCGCACCGAGACGCGTGCCCGGGTCATTCGTGATGATGCGGTCCGGCGTATACCCCTTCACGACCAGCATGTGGTAATTCGGCCCGCCGTCAGTGAAATTCGGGTTCGGTAATTCTTTTCCGGCTGCGGGGACGATCACTGGAAACCCATTTGCCACCGCGCGCTTCAGATCATCGACGGACGTCAGCGGCAAGACCTCGACATCTTGGTATCCAAAGTAGCCTTTGATGAATTGCGCCGTTTGCGCGGCGTCGGTGTCTTTGTAAAACCCAAGCGTCTTGTTCTCATAGTCGACCACGGCATTGATCGCTTTGGTCGCCTGGTCCGATGGGATTTTCCCGCTGATCCCTCGATAAAACGCATCCACCATGATCGCGGACGTTTCTTCGCACGCTTCTTGGTACGGCATTCCCCAATTCCCCGTGGGCGCTTGGCTCGTAAATGGCACGGCGAGGTTCGCCTGGCTTGGCAACGGTCCGTTGTCCGCCATTGGGTCGACCGTTGTCTTGGATGGCGATGCCGTCACGATCTGATAATGCTGCGACGTCGCGACGCCACCTTCGACCGGCGACGTCTGTTCGCCGGAAATACCCGTCGCGCTCGAAGTAGCTGGAACGTACTTTGTCGCCACCGGAAGCTTCGGCGCATTCCACGCGCTCCACGCATCGCGGATGTTCCCACGGAACACATAGCCGACCACAATCAACACGACAAGGATCGCAATAGGAACCCAAAGAAATTTCTGGCGTTTCATGTTCATACATTAGCAGAAAAACGTATTTTTTTCTATATGTTCTTGGCGACACAGCATTGAAAAACAAAATGGCCCGAAAAGGCCATCTTGTCAGCTTTTTTATGGACTATTTCTTCCCGTCGATCGTCACACTCGTCATTACGTCACCCACGGCGATCTTTTGGACGACATCCATGCCAGACGTGACCTTCCCGAAGATCGAATAGCTCGGCGGGAGCGGGTTGTCGGCCAACATGATGAAGAACTGCGAACCATTGGTGTTTGGGCCGGAGTTTGCCATGGCCACGATACCCGCGTTATACGGCATGTTGACCGGGTCGTCAGCGAACGCATATCCCGGGCCACCCGTGCCGGTGCCAAGCGGGTCGCCGCCTTGGATCACGAATCCCGGGACGACACGATGGAACGTCAAGCCGTCGTAAAACTTATGCTGCACGAGGTAGTAAAAGTTGGATGCGGCTTTCGGCCCCGCAGCGGGCAAGAGTTCAAACGTGATGTCGCCTTTCGTCGTCTTGAGGTGGACGTACTTGTTTGCAAGCTCGGCGGATGGCAATACGCCAGGAAACGCGAGCGGGACATTTGCATCTGAAGTCATGTCGGTTGAAGTTGGGGTGGATGAGGTGGACGAGGCAGCAACGGTCGTCGATGAGGCGACGGGCACATCTGTCGGCGGCGTTTGCGCCGCTTGGTCCGGCGGAGGCGTATTGTCATCAGGCGTCGAGGGTGGGGGCGTCGTGAGCCCGGTTTGAGCCGTCGGCGTCGCATATTTATCGAGTGACACGGGCGAGTTGGCCGCGCCACAACCTGCGCCCAGCACGGCCAAGCCGGCAGCGAACGCGAGGATGAAAAGGGGTGTTCGTTTCATAGCCAAACGAGTGTAGCAGACAAAAAAGAGGCCGGGAACCCGATGTGGATACGCCACAATCCGGTCCCCGGTCTCGAGCCTCTGACGTCCTTCATTCCTTCTCCACAGTGGTCGGATGCACGGCTGCTGCCGTGTCACAGCCCATCGGCAGCTCGAGCTGGCAGATCGGCGGTTCCCCAAGGGTCGGCCCTTCGGGACACGGCGTATCGGGCTTCGGGTCCGCCGGCGGCTTCGGCCGGCGGAACCCATGCGTCTGGATCTTCGGACGGAACATGTCCACCTCCTCAACATCTGGAGATTGAAAAGCAAAGAGCGCAAGGACTTCCATGATCCACCTCTTCAGTCCCGACTGTCAACTCTTTCCCATCCCCCTATCTCTCCTTAACGCGAAGCGTGAGGCGCAAATTCCGTGCCGAGAACTGTTCGAGATAAGCCAAACCGAGCCTCGCAGGCACGGAATTTGCGCCTCACGCTTCGCGTCCCCCTCCCCTATTCCCACGGAAGCCCCGCTTCTCCGACAAATCCCCAACGCACTGCATCCGCATTCAATCCCGGACGCCACCATTCTGCCATGACGCGTTTCAATGAAAACGATTGTTGGTCGAGTTGCGACGACAAATCCTTCCCGCGTTCGTCGCGCGCAGACAGGGATGCCGGCAAATCTTCACCAGGAAGATACGTCGCTGTCACAAGCGCCGCCTTTGAACCCTTGACGACCAGCCCACGCGCCGCGTGGCGCGCCAACCAGGCTCCAGCTTTCTCCGCGCGATGCGTATCACTTCCGACAAGCCGTGGGACGCTCGGCAAGAGGTCGCCATACGACGCGACATCATGGCCGGACGCGCCCATGACATTCGCCAGTCCGCGGATTTCCGTCGGTCCAAGCTCGTTGACCTTCACGCCGAACGTTGGCGCGAGCGACGCAACAACGGCAGAAATTTCCTTGCGCGCATCCGCGATCGGCTTCGCCCCGTGTTCGACTTGGATGAAAACAGTCATCCCCTTTTCCGCTCCACCATCATGCACCACAACCTCGCCATCCGCGCCCAACCAAAACCACGACTCATCTGACTGGCGCAAATCTTCCAAGCGTTTGGCGATGCGCCGCGCAAGCAACAACGGCTCGGGCACAAGCTCTGGAGTTTCAGACGTTGCGTAACCCATGACCGTGACAGGAAGTTCGTTGCCGGCGGCAAAGAGCGGCGCTTGTTCCGGCCCGACAGGTTCAAGTGACACGAACGGCTCCATCTCCGCCATCACCCCCGCGCCGCCGACGACACGCCGGACAAGCGCTGCCACGTCAAAATCCGCCGAGCTGCGCACGTCGCCAGACACGAACAACGCCCCACGCCCGCCGGCGACCGACACGCGCAAACGCGCATCCGGGTCGCGACGCAGATATTCGTCAACGATCGATTCCGCCACAAGGTCACACACCTTGTCGGGATGCCCAGGAAACCGCATGCGTGCTGATCGCATAAGTACTGGTGACCCTAGCAAGATTACCGCCCTTTTTCAAGATGCCGTTCCGCGATGCGATACACGTAAATCGGCGCATGCAGCTTGGTGACACCACGTGCTTCAAATGTCTTGATAGGCGTCCAACCCGGAATCGCAAACTCCGCCGATACGACAATCGTCCCTGCACGCAACCGCCGTTCCAATTCCGGCCCGAGACGCTTCAAAAAATTCGGCAACAAAAAAAGATAGATGCC
>JBAQQZ010000059.1:0-3499 GCA_049295615.1 Patescibacteria group bacterium | reverse complement strand
AACTAAGCATATCGCTATTGTTTTCCATTGATTTTCAATCACATGGAGGCGACCATGCCTGAAAGTACACAACTAAACGGGACTACTGCGCCGCGCTTGCTGGATGTGCTGCGCGACAAGCTCCGCTTAAAGCATTACAGCCTAAGAACCGAGCAGCAGTATGTCAACTGGGTACGGCGTTTTTTGCGTTTTCATCAGCACCGCCACCCACGCGAGATGGGGGCGGCCGAGGTGACGGCGTTTCTGACGAGTCTGGCGGTGGCGGGCGGGGTGTCGGCGTCGGCGCAGAATCAGGCGCTGTCGGCGCTGCTGGCGCTGCAGTTGCGGCTGCTGTACGGCACGGGCATGCGCTTGATGGCGTACATGCGCTTGCGGGTGAAGGATGTCGATTTCGAGCGACTGGAAGTGCTGGTGCGCGATGGCAAGGGCGCCAAGGATCGGGTGACGACGTTGCCGCAGAGTCTGCGTGAGCCGTTGCAGGCATATCTGCGGCGGCGGGCGGTGTATGAGGCTGATCTGGCGGCCGGGATGGCCGGGGTGTATCTACCGGATGCGTTGGCGCGCAAATACCCGAATGCGGCAAAAGAATGGGGCTGGCAGTACATTTTTTGCGACGGCCGGTTATGTGCGTGACCCGCGCAGCGACGCGGTGCGCCGGCATCATCAGGATGAAAAGCTGCTGCAGCGGGCGATGAAACGGGCGGTGACGGCAGCGGGGATTGCCAAGCCTGCCACGCCGCATACGCTGCGCCACCGTTTTGCCACGCATTTGCTGGAAGCCGGTTACGACATCCGCACGGTGCAAGAGTTGCTGGGCCACGCCGATGTGGCCACCACCATGATCTACACCCATGTGCTCAACAAGGGTGGCCGGGGTGTGGCCAGCCGGCTGGATGGGCTGTAGGCGCTACGCTGAGGGCTGTTCAGCCCTCATCCTCTACATCCGGCGCGAGAAACCCTCCGCTTTGCCGCGCCCACACGCGGGCGTAGAGGCCGCCGTGCATCAGTAGTTCGGTGTGGCTGCCGGTTTCGACGATGCGGCCCTGATCGAGGACGACCAGTCGATCCATTGCGGCGATGGTGGACAGACGGTGGGCGATGGCGACCACGGTTTTGCCTTGCATCAGGCGATACAGACTGCTCTGGATCGCGGCTTCGACTTCCGAATCGAGGGCGCTGGTGGCTTCGTCCAGCAGCAGGATGGGTGCGTCTTTCAGCATCACCCGCGCAATGGCGATGCGCTGGCGCTGGCCGCCGGAGAGTTTCACGCCGCGTTCGCCGACGTGCGCGTCGTAGCCGGTGCGGCCATGCGGGTCGGCGAGATTGAGTATGAAGTCGTGCGCTTCGGCGCGGTGCGCGGCGGCGATCATTTGTTCGTCGCTGGCATCGGGGTGGCCGTAGAGCAGGTTGTCGCGCACCGAGCGGTGCAGCAGCGAAGTGTCTTGCGTGACCATGCCCACCTGGCGACGGAGGCTGTCCTGAGTGACGTGGGCAATGTCCTGGCCGTCGATCAGGATATGACCGTGTTCGACGTCGTAGAAGCGTAGCAACAGATTCACCAGCGTCGATTTGCCGGCACCGGAGCGACCGACCAGGCCGATTTTTTCGCCGGGGCGAATCGTCAGTGACAGATGTTCGATGACTTTGCGCTGGCCGCCATAGGCAAAATTCACATCTTCAAAGCGGATTTCGCCGTGGGTGACCTGCAGCGGTCTGGCATCGCTGGCGTCGGTGATGGCTATCGGGCGGGAGAGGGTGCTGATGCCGTCCTGCACGGTGCCGATCTGTTCAAACAGATTCGACATTTCCCACATCACCCAGTGCGAAATACCATTCAGCCGCAACGCCATCGCCGTTGCCGCCGCCACTGCGCCGACGCCGACTGCACCCTGCACCCACAGCCACAATGTGACGCCGGCGGTGCTGGCGATCAGTAACATGCTCAGGGTGTGGTTGACCACTTCAAAGCCGCTCACCAGCCGCATCTGCCGATAGACAGTGGCGATGAATTCCTGCATTGCCGCCTTGGTGAAGCCGGCCTCGCGTTGCCCCTGCGCGAATAGTTTGACGGTGCTGATATTGGTGTAGGCATCGGTGATGCGGCCGGTCATCAGGCTGCGCGCGTCGGCCTGTGCCTTGCTGGCTTTGCCCAGGCGCGGCACGAAAAACCACAAGGTAAAGCCGTATAACACCAGCCAGCCAAGAAACGGCGCCATCAGGCTCACGTCAAAGTTGCCGACCACGGCGGTCATGGTCACAAAATAAATCAGGATAAACACCATGATGTCGGTGACGGTGAGCACCGTATCGCGCACCGCCAGCGCGGTTTGCATCACCTTGGCCGAGACCCGGCCGGCGAATTCGTCCTGATAGAAACTCATGCTCTGGCCGAGCAGGTGGCGGTGGAAGTTCCAGCGCAGCCGCATCGGAAAGTTGCCGGCCATGCCCTGGTATTTGCACAGCGCCTGCAGCCAGATCAGCAGCGGGCTGGCGAGCAGGATGCCGGCCAACAGCAACAGATGCTGCTTCTGCGTGGCCCACAACTGGTTCGGCGGCACCTTGGCCAGCCAGTCCACCACCGAGCCGAGCATGCTGAACAACAGCGCCTCGAAGGCGCCAATGGTGGCGGTCAGCAGCGTCATTGCCAGAATCAGGTGGCGCAAGCCTTTCGTGGCGGCCCAGATAAACGGGAAAAAGCCCTTGGGCGGCTGCGGCGGCGGGCCATCGGGGTAGGGATTGACGCGTGATTCAAACCAGCGGAACAAGAGTTTTCCTCGTTTTAAGCATCAGGCTGCAGGGCAGTCTGGATGCGGCTTGCAGGTTGGCCTGTGGATCAATACCAGAGCGGGCTGCAGCCTGGTGCCTGTGGTCGCGTGTTGGTCGGACTTCAGTCCGACGCGGCACCTATTGATCCGGCCAGATTTTGTTTGTAGTACCACTTAGCCTGCTCCCTCCCCTTCAAGGGGAGGGTTGGGGTGGGGATGGGGTAAGTAATTCGGCCACTGTATCCATGTTTAGGATGCCCCATCCCCCTCCCAACCTCCCCCTTGAAGGGGGAGGAGCAATCTTTGCCAGTTCAAACTTCACTTGGCCGGGTCGAAAATTTTGGCGTTGTAGTCGGACTGAAGTCCGACCCACACTGAATCCGGCACCCAGGCAGCAGATGTTTATTGCTGTTGCAACAGGCTCGCGCCCACTGCTTCTGCCACCTTGATGCCATCCACCCCGGCCGACAAGATGCCGCCCGCGTAACCGGCGCCTTCGCCGGCCGGATACAGGCCTTTGACGTTGAGGCTCTGGCAGTCGTCGCCACGGGTGATGCGCACTGGCGACGAGGTACGGGTTTCGACGCCGGTGAGCACTGCATCGTGCATATAAAAGCCGCGAATCTGTTTGTCGAATGCCGGCAATGCCTCGCGGATCGCGGCAATCGCGTAATCCGGCAGGCTGGTCGCCAGATCGGTAAGATGTACGCCCGGTTTGTAGGATGGCTCAACCG
>JBAQQZ010000058.1:0-3204 GCA_049295615.1 Patescibacteria group bacterium | reverse complement strand
CCGTCGTGTCGCAAGCAGGATGACGAGCGCTGCCACGAGTGACCCTCCGGCGGCGATCGCGAACGAGGCAGATGGCGACCATGCATCCCACACGCGGCCAATGCCCCATCCGCCGGCGATCAGTGCCAAGCCGGTCGTAAAATAGAACAGGGCATATGCCGTGCCTCGCGATTCGTCAGGCACCAGGTCGCCGATGATGGCGCGTCCTGAGCCTTCTGTCAGCGCATAAAATAACCCGTAACAGGCGAAGGCGGGGAGTGCCGACAAGATCGTGTGTGATGCGGAGAACCAGAATTCGACGCCGGCAAGCACGAACCATCCGGCGACGATCATCGGGAGTTTGCCGACCTTGTCGCTCCAAACGCCGATCGGATAGGAGCAGAGGGCGTAAAGTAACGTGAAGCCTGCAAACAAGATCGGGATCCAAACTTCGGGCACGCCGAGGCTTGAGGCACGCGTCAGTACCAATGCATCGTTGACGCGCGTCAACGAGGCGATGACCGATCCTGCCAAGAACAGCCAGAAAATTTTTGGTAGGGGACGACGTGTCCTGATCATCTTTTTTGGCGTGACAGGTTCCCGTTCCGTGACTCCAAAAAAGATGATGGCGAGCGCGATCGCCCCAGGGATCGCCGCGAGCGCAAAAATGAAACGGTACGTCGCCAAGGTGGGCAGTAGGAGGAACAGGATCAGCGCAGCCACAGCCGGCCCGAAGACCGAGCCCGCGGTGTCGACCAAGCGCGAAAACCCAAACGCGCGTCCCGTGCGGCCATTGGATGACGCGGCGATGAGCGCATCACGCGGCGCATCTTTCATGCCTTTACCGACGCCGTCGAGCGTGCGTAAACCGCCAATGACCGCGACCGATCCGGTCACGGCCAGGAGGGGACGGGCAACGGACGAAATAACGTACCCCACGAACACGAACGCTTTGCGTTTGCGGGTGCGGTCCGAAAGCAATCCGGATACCAAACGGAACAGCGCTGTCGAGCCATTCAAGAGCCCGTCCATCAAGCCGATCGTCGCGCGCGATGCGCCAAGCGCAATCAAGAATCCCGGCAAGATCGGCGTGATTATGTCTTGGCCAAAACCGGAGAAAAACGCCACAAAGCCGAGGGCGATGACGGTCGGCGCAATATGCAGCTTGCATGGTCGGTCCATACCTGCATGATAGTCTCTTCTTCGTCCGCATGCTACGTTGGTTGGCGCTATGAATTTCCACCCGATCCTCGTCCACTTTCCGGTTGCACTCTTCACGATCTATGCGTTGCTCGAAATCGTCTCGTTGACCCGGCTGGGAAAACTGCCGTACGCGTTTTACGTCAAAGCGATCTTCGTCATCCTCGGCGCGTTGAGTTCCGTCCCGGCCTTGATCGCAGGCCTCGCGATCAAGCCGTTATTCGGTGGCGACCCGACGCTCGTCCATTTGGTGAACACGCATGAGACGTTTGCGATCATGACCAGCGTCTTGTTTGCGATCTTAGCGCTCGCCTATGTCGTCGCGTGGATCCACAAAGACCTCCCGAACTGGCATCCCAAGAGTCCCGGCATGTCAAAAATGTGGGACCTGAAAGTCCGTGTTGCGCAGATGGTCCTTAAGCCAGTTTGCATCATCCCGTTGGCGCTCATCGGCCTGGGGTTGGTGACTGTCACGGGTGCGCTTGGCGGGGCGATTGCCTACGGCCCCAACGTCGACCCTGCGGTTTCACTTATCTACAAACTCCTCATCAAGTAGGTGACGCACCTGGCCCGAACCCTTTTCAAATCGTGGTTTTTCTGCTAGGACAAGCCAGCCCATGCCGACGACCGAACTCCATCCCAGCGATGCGGAACTCATCGAGGCCTACGGCCATGGCGATGAGCGTTCGTTTGAGTTGTTGGTGAACCGCCATTTGCCTGCGGTGTACCGTTTTTTACTGCGCATGACGGCGGACCCGCACACCGCCGAAGACCTGACCCAAGAGACGTTCCTCAAAGCCTGGCGGCATCTCAACCGTTTTGACCGCAGCAAGTCCTTCTCGACCTGGTTATTCACCATCGGCAAGAATACCGTCCTCGATTTTTTCAAGAAAAAACGCGCCATCCCGTTTTCCGAGATCGATGCCGGAAACCCTGATGACACTGATGGTTTTGAGTCATCGTTGGCCGACCTCAGCCCACTGCCATCAGACCTCGCCGAGCGGGCAGAATTGGGCAAGCGTCTTGAAGCGCTTTTAGCCACGTTGCCGCCTGCCCAGCGCATGGCCATTGTCTTGCATGAGACCGAAGGCCTGACGTTCCGCGAAGTCGCCGATATTTTGGGCGAGCCACTAGATACCGTTAAAAGTCGCCATCGGCGGGGGATGATCGCGCTCCGAACTGAGATCGAACGCTTAAATAGCCAAAAAAATAGCTCAACCTAGCTTTATTTATATGAACCAAAAGACGGTACAAGATCGTATGACAGAGCAGGAAACGGATATGCCCATGCTACTCACGCTTTTCACGCAGATCGAGCCCCCCACGGGTTTGGCTGAAATTGTGGTTACGCGTGTGCGCCAGGCTGAAATCCGTGCCCTGCATTGGCGCATTGCTGCGTCATTCACCGGCCTCCTGGCCAGCGTCGGGACCATCATCCTGTCCTGGAACGGCCTGTGGGCAGAGCTTGCCGGTTCGTCTTTCATCAACCTCATCCACTTGGCCTTTACCGACAGCGATGTGATGTTTGCCAACTTCGGTTCCAGCTTGAATGGCCTGCTCGAATCGTTCCCCGTCATGCCGGTCTTGCTGGGACTCATGACACTGTTTTGCCTGATCGCCTCGATCGGCTTCCTGCAAGCGCTCCGTCGCGTCCGCCATTCGACCGCGCTCCATCTCGCCTAAACTGTATGCAAAATTTCATCCAATCCAAATTCCTCCATGGCATCTTGGTCGGCATCGCCGTCCTGGTTGTGTTATTGGCCGTGTTCGAAATCGGCATGGCCGTGGGCGCACGCAAGGCGGGCCATTTGTCCCACTGGTGCCAACAGAACGAAAGCATGCTCGCGCCGCCTGGCCCGATGGGCCATGTCGGCATGTCGCCCCCGGACGATACGCATGGCGTGTTTGGGAATGTCGTTTCGGCATCCGGCACGGCGATGGTCGTCGAAGGCCAAGACGGCATGGAGCATGCCGTCACGGTCAACGGCTCGACGCTTGTCCGCCGCGGCCAAGCGAACGCCACCT
>JBAQQZ010000057.1:0-33471 GCA_049295615.1 Patescibacteria group bacterium | reverse complement strand
CAGCTACTTTGAAGTACACCGAGGTGGGTGAGGTGTATGAGCCGACAGGCGTGCCTGCGCTATTCGTGAAGGTCACGGCTTCGGCAGGATGGATGATGTGGCCGCTGGCGCCTTCGGTGATGAGGCCACCATTGCTGAATGACCCATTGACAGTGAGGATGCCAGAAGATCCGATCGCGAGAGAGTCATTTGACAGAGGCATGGAGAACGTGCCGAGAACGGTCGTCGAACCGTTCATGTTCTCGTGTGCACCACCGCCTTCAATGAGAAGGTTGTTAAAGGTCGTCGTGGCGATCGTTTCGAGAGATCCCGCGTATCGCATCGTCCCGGTCCCCGGCTGGAAGGTTCCTCCAGCCACCAGGAACGGCGTGCCTCCCGTCGAAAGGAGCTCTGTCATAACGGATCCGCCGTTGTAGGTGCCGCTTTGGATCACGAAGTCAGAGGTCGCTTCACAACCGCTGAAACAGGTCGCGACTCCCGACGCTTTGTTGATGATGAGATGGAAGGCCAGGACATCGTCCAAAGCTTGTGCGCCGGTACCGTCAATCAGCAACGTTCCGCTCAAAGGGAAATTTACGCCCATGGTCGTATCGCCCCGCGCTTCGAGCTGAGAACCGTTGTAGTCGAATGTGCTGCTGCCCCCGTCCGTGATTGACGTTGTCCCATTCACGACGACGTTCCCTCCGAGGGAAAGGACCCCGCTTGTTTTGCTGCCCGTGAGGTTCCAGAAGGTGACGCTGGGGATCGTTTGGGCGCCGGCGCCGGAGAAGGTGACGGTTGAAGAGCCTGAATTGAACGTCCCAGTATTTGTGAAGGCTTTATTGAACGTAAGGCTTTCGCTGTCTCCGGGTGCGGTCCCGAGAATCGTGCCGTTGTTGATGAAGTCATTATTGAATATCAACAACCCTGCGTTCAGGCTTCCGAATATTCCGTTGTTGGTCGAAGTCCCATTCGCTGTGAAGACGGTTCCTGACTGCGTAGCGAATGTTCCCGCTGCGGCAGTATTCATTGCGCCGTTGACCGTCACGCTCGAACCATTAACGAGATGGAGCGTTCCTTGCGTGATTGTTAGCGCACCTCCGACCGTATAAAGCACGGCGGATGAAGGCCGCACGAATTGGGTACTGCTCACCGTCAGGTTGTTGAAACTCATCGGCGTATTCGTGAGGATTTCTGAAACGTCAATGATCGATGGGGTCGAAAAAATAACTGTTCCGGTACCAGGTGTGAAGGTACCGCCGCCACGGAAGTCCATGTCATTGCCGATGGTGATGAGGCTTGATCCGCTCGAGACGAGGCTGCCGGTGCTTGATACGGTGTTATTGATCGTCAGGTCGTTTCCCGAGGTGTCGAACGTCGAACCGGTTCCAATGAAGAGGTTCCCAACCGTCGCCGAGGCAACATCGAGATCGGTCGAGGTCGCGGCGGGAATCACGGCGTCATCCGCAGCTACCGGTACGTGGCCGCAAGACCAGTTCGCCGATGTATTAAAAAAGTTGTCGGTCGTAGCGGCGAAGTTACAGGTCGCCGCATACGTCGCGCTGGCAAAAGCGAACGACAGCAGCACGGCGGACATGCACGTCCCCGCGACAAGCGCCGCTCGTACTGCCATTCGTTCGAAAAAAGCTTCTTTCATATTCGAATGAAGAGCTTAAGAATAAACTTCGGGTCGACCTAAGAGCGGCCGATCATGACAGCATGATAGCGGAAATCGATAAAAACGTAACCAAAAAATTTTCTTGCTTGTGGATATCTTTATTTCTTGTTTCCCCAACGCCACTTGAGCGGCTCACCGGTTCGCGCGCAAATCCAAAGCAGGATGGCGGTCGAGACCAGGATCGTCAGAAGAAACCAAGGCAACGTCTGGTTTTGGTCGGTGTAGGTCGTGAAGTACCAGGCATTGCCAAGGGCGACGACGAGGTAGACCAAAATGACGAGCCATCCTTGCCAGGTTATCGGGTACCAGCCGTAGCCGTATCTCTTCGATCTGAACCAGAGTTTTTTCATAGACGAAGCATACGCCGCGCGAACCCAAACGAAAAATCCGCCGAAGCGGATTTTTCGATGGTCGGGCTAGTGAGACTCGAACTCACGACCTCTTCGTCCCGAACGAAGCGCGCTACCAACTGCGCTATAGCCCGATAGGAGCCGGAATCTTCTCGAAATGTGCGCGAATCGTAGCAGTAAGAGGCAAATCCTGCAAGATGTCGGGGACTGCGGTATTATGCACGAAAGATGCCGGTCTTTGGACTGTTGTTTGCCCTGATTGCGCTGTTTGGCTTCGCCTTCAGCGATTTTTTGATGCAGCGCTCGACGCGCGGTATCGGCATTTGGCGCACGCGGTTTGTGTTAAGCGTGAGTTCGGCGGTCATCTTATTGCCATTTGTTTTCGGTGGAATCGGGGCATTCATCACAAACCAGGTCCTCGTGGTGTTGCTTGTGGGTTTGAGCGCGCTCTCAATCATTGGTGGGTATTTTGGCCTCAAGGCGTTGAAGCTCGGCAAATTGTCTGTCATCGAACCGATCAACGGGCTCGAGCTGCCGTTCACGGTCATCTTGAGCGTGGGACTCCTGCACGAAGCCCTTTCTCTCATTCAAGTTGCGCTGATCGTCGTGATTTTCGCGGGCATCATGTTGACGGTCACGCGCCGGCGGCCAAAAGGCGGCATCCGTCGTGCGCTCGAAAAAGGCACGGCGTATGCCTTTGTCGGCGTGTTTGGGTTGGGCATCGCTAACCTCACGATCGGCGTCACAAGCCGCATGAGTTCGCCGGTATTCGTCGCCTGGAGCATGGGGCTTTTGGCGGGCGCGATCTCTTTTGTCTATCTCGTTATTACCAAGCGCCTGCCTGGCACGATCGCAAAAGTTTCCGCGCACGCTCGAGAGTTGTTCCTTTTGAGCATCATCAGCAACGTCGCCTGGATCAGCTATGGCTACGCCACGATTTTCCTGCCGATTTCGATCGCGACCGCCTTGTCCGAATCCTACATCGCATTGGCAGTATTGCTTGGGGTGATCGCCAACCGCGAGCGCTTGCGTCGCCACCAAATCATCGGGATCATCCTGACGATCAGCGGCGTCATCTGTTTGGCTGCGGTGACGCACTGAACCTGCTATACTTGCAGCATATGACAACACGCCGCTCGCCAACATCTTTGCGCTCACCTTCCGGCAAAATGCCGGGGCGGGGGAAAGCGCCTGCGCCAAAATCCGCCTGGCGCCTGGCGGAAGAAGGATTTGCCATTGTCTTGGCAAGCCTCGTGATGATCATTGCCGCGCCGTTGTTTGTGCATGCGTTTACGGGTGATACGGCGAACGCACAGTCGACGACGGACCTTTCTTCGGTCTTGTCTGCCATTGCCGATTTGAAGACGCAGGTGACGGGGCTGTCGACGCAAGTCAGCAATCTTGGCGGGACGGCTGCGTCTTCCAGTGCCACGGACCCGACCATTTCGGCGCCGGGCATGGGCGCGTGTTTGGCTGTCTGCCGCACAACTGAAGCAGCGTGCCTCAAGAAAATCCCTGCAAGCGCGGTTCCGTCTACCGCTAACGCGACTTCCAACACGATCCCACTTGTCAGCCGGCAAGATACGTCCTGCAAGAACGCTTCGGATAACTGTGTTTTGGCATGCAAACCGCAACCGACGACCGTCTCTTGCGAAACGCGCTGCGCCGTTGACCTTGGCGCCTGTATCCGCGCCGCTGGAAATAACACCGCGGCGGCCGCCAATTGCCGCACACGCGACCAACTGTGTTTGGCGGCGGCGTGCCTTTCACCCTCCGTCGGCAGCGTGCTTGTCCGTGCGACACGTATTCCGCCGCAAAGTTGCAACAACCAATGCACCCTCGAATCCCAAATCTGCTTGCAAAATGCGACCGAAGACACGAGTGCGGCATCTGATTGCCAAACCGTGACCAATGTCTGCCAAAAAGTGGTGTGTGCCGGGACCGCCCCGCCGATCGGCCAAGCGGTACTGGACCTGTGTGAGAATAATTGTACCGCAACGTTCCAAACCTGCAGTAAAGCCGCGGCCAATACGACGGGCAGCGCCGCCCCGCTCACGAGCTGCGACAACAGCTATGGCGTCTGCCGCGACAACTGCCGGAAGGTCGCCGGTGGGACGACGGAACCGTTCTCCACCAGCTCGACATCGAATGGCACCGTACACTGACGAATCTAACCACCTTCAACAGAGCTACTCCCTCTCCTTTTGACCGTTTAGCCGTGCACCGTTACGATAGCCTGCACCGCTATGACGCCTCCGTTGCAACATCTTGCCATCATCATGGATGGTAACCGCCGCTGGGCCAAAGAGCGCGGCCGGCCGGCGTTTGAAGGCCATCGTGCCGGCTACGAGCGCATGAAAGAAGTCGGGGACTGGTGCTTGGAACGCAACATCAAGGTCCTTACGGTATTTGCGTTTTCAACGGAAAATTGGAACCGAACTGAACAAGAAGTCGGCTATCTCATGGATTTGCTAGAAGAAGCGCTGACCAAAGAGTTGCAGTCCTATCATGAAAAAGGCGTCTGCTTGAAAATTCTCGGACGGCGCGAGCGTTTGCGTCCTTCCGTTTTACGCGCGATTGATGCGGCGGAAGAACTGACGAAAAATAATACGCGCGCCACGTTTTGCATCTGCCTGAACTACGGCGGCAAGCCGGAAATCGTCGACGCCTGCAAACGCCTCATCGCCGACGGCGTTCCCGCGGAACAAATCGACGAAGCCGCGATCCAAGCACGCATGTATTGGCCCGACATGCCCCCGCCGGACTTGATCGTCCGTACCTCCGGCGAAGAACGGTTGTCCGGATTCTTGACGTGGGAATCTGCCTACAGCGAAATCTATTGGATGGAAAAGCATTGGCCGGATTTTGACAAAGCGGAATTAGACAAAGCGCTTGAGTCATTCGCGTCACGGCAACGCCGGTTTGGGAAATAAAAAAAACGGACGGCGCGAGTGCGCGGTCCGTTTTGCGGCCATCAGTCGGTCGGAGGTTGGGGGAGCTGCTTCTGGAGCGCGTTGAGGAAGTCCTGGCTCCGCGGGTGGTTGCTCACGACCCGCATGAGGTATTTGGAGATCTCCGCTTCGGTCGTCCCCGCAGCGCGGACGGCGCCCAACAGGTCGTGGTACAGCCGCTCGTCAAAGTGGGCGAGCCACTGGTGCATCACCTGGGCGTTGATTTCGGCATAGCCCCCGAACGCAAACATCAACAGGCTGATCTCGTCCGTGCATTCGCGTTTCACGACAGCGATGTAGTTGCGTGCGAAGCCGTCCAGCTCGACGTGGTTGAAGGCCTCCCGGCAGTGCTGCGTGTAGTTCTTCAGTGCGAGATGCTTGTCATCCATTCGTACCGCCTTTGGTTGGAATGTGCCCTGGCGATCCCAGAATGGTTGAAAAAGCCTCGCGTGTCAATGGTTTTGACGTTTCCAGTTGGGTGTTCTACATTTGTTCCATATGCCAACCTTGTTTGATGCGGCCAACGCCCAACGCCGCAAGATCTATGCGCCTTTGGCTGACCGCATGCGGCCGGTGCGTTTTGATGACGTCGTCGGCCAAGCGGAGCTGGTGAAACCGGGCGCGCCGTTCCGGACGCTGATCGAGTCCGGAAAAGTTCCGTCGCTCATTTTTTGGGGGCCGCCAGGATCCGGCAAGACCACGCTTGCCAAAGTCATTTCGCAGGTTACGGGCTTGGCGTTTGCGGAATTGTCCGCTGTCACGTCCGGACTGACCGAAGTCCGCATGGTGTTGCGCGAAGCCGAGAACCGCCTCGACTTTGATGGCAAACGTACGGTCCTGTTCATCGACGAAATCCACCGCTTCAACAAATCGCAGCAAGATGCGTTTTTGCCGTTCGTCGAAAACGGCACCATCATCCTCGTCGGCGCGACGACGGAAAATCCCAGCTTCGAAGTCAACGCCGCGTTGTTGTCGCGCTGTAAAGTCTTCGTCGTCAGCAAGCTCGAAGCCGCGGATGTCCGCAGTCTCGTCGAACGCGCGTTGAAAGACAAAGAGCGCGGCTTGGGGAAGATGGAGATAAAATTGCCCGAAGACGTGTTGGAAGAAATCGTCGTCGCCGCAGATGGCGATGCGCGCGTCGCCTTGAATGCGCTGGAGCAGCTCGTCAACGCCTCGCCGCATGTGACGGACAAGAAGACTAAAAAGACCGTCGTCACGCCAACCTTGGAAAGTCTACGCTCGCTGTTGCAGCGTTCGCATTTTTTGTATGACAAGACAGGGGAGGAGCATTACAACATCATTTCTGCCCTGCATAAGTCGTTGCGCGGGTCCGACGTGAATGCCGCGCTCTATTGGCTTGGGCGCATGCTCGAAAGTGGGGAAGACCCATTGTACGTCGCGCGTCGCCTCGTCCGTTTTGCGTCCGAAGATATCGGCCTCGCAGACCCGCAAGCGCTCGTGCAAGCGGTCACCGGCTACCAAGCCTCGCACTTCATCGGCATGCCGGAGTGCAACGTCATTTTGGCTCAGGTTGTCGCGTATTTGGCGAAAGCCCCAAAGTCGAATGCGCTGTATGAGGCCTACAGCCAAGTCCGCGAAGACATCCAGCGTTTGCCGAATGAACCTGTCCCGCTCCACATCCGCAATGCGCCGACCAAGCTCATGAAAGAATTGGGCTACGGCAAAGGCTATAAATACAATCCGGCGTTTGACCATCCTGTCGAGCAAGATTATTTGCCGGAAAAGTTGAAGGGGAAGAAATATCTGTAAATAAAATCGCCCCGCGACCATCTATTGGTTGCGGGGCGTGTTTGTCACATCGCCTTGACGATGCTCGCGAGAACATCCGTGAGGTACATGCCGAGTTCGCTGGCGTGTTCCTTGGAACGTTCGAGGTTGGTCTCATGCGAATGTTCTTCGCTGGGGCCGTTCGTCACGTGGCACAAGGCGAGCGCCTTGGCGTCGGGTTGCGTCGCGATGACGCACAGCTCGGGCAAGATGCTCATGCCGACGACTTCGGCGCCGGCCAGGGCGAGCAAGCGCTTGTCATTCTTGCGGCCTTCGAACTGCGGGCCACGCACCATGGCATGGCAGCCGACGCGGACAGTGAGTGCAGGATGGTGATACGAACGTTCGACCGCCAACCCGTAGAGCTCCTCATCGAGCACGTCCTCCGGGCTGACGAACTCGCCAGCGAACAGCGGCATCGGCGGCGCGAACAGCGTCACCAGGCTGTTGATGGCCATGACGCCTCCGACCGTGAGCCCTTTGGTCTGGTCGACACCCGGCAAACTGCCCACAGCGGCCGTCAGGACAAACGTCCGAATGCCGAGCGCCAGCAGCATCTCGATTTGCTGGCGGACCATGAGCAGGAACGGCACAGGCGGTGAGATCGCACTCGGATCGTAGGCGGACAGCTCTTCGTTCAGGTGGATGCGTCCCTTGAGGGCGACGATCCGATGGTCGGGCAGGCCAGGCACGTCGAGCGGCCCGACGAGAACCTTGCGGGCATGCCCCGCCAGGTTGCCAAGACGGCCGAACCCCACAAGCTCCTTGAAGTTCGTTTCACGCGGATTCGCGAGCTTGAGGCAGTCGCCCCAGCCGGTCCCAAGAACGACACCGATGGCTTCGCCCTGGTATCCAGTGAAATCCTGCTTCAGCGACTCCGCATTCTTTTGCGCAGCATCTGCGCTCCATGCCTTGAGGTCCATTATCCCTCCTTCCGCCGGGCGTTTCCGGCAAAGAACTGACCTGAATCTAGTCCCATCCATCCGATCCGTCAACGTGCTATCATCCAAACCATGCGACGCGTCCTGGCGGTGCTGGCATTGGTGATCCTCATCATCGGCGGTTTTTCGTTGTGGTGGTATTTGCGTGATACGCCGGCCAAAGTCTTACACGATGGGTTTACGCAATTGACCCAGATGCGATCAGCGAAACAATTGACGCTTGATGTCGACATGACGGATCCAAGCACGCACGCCACGACGGGCTTCACCTCGGTTGGGCAACTGGACGCGGCTGACCTCACGCATCCGCAAAGTTCTGGGACATTGCGCATCGGATCCAAGACCTCGACGGAAGAAGACCAGACGGTTGATGTCGTCCTGACGACGTTGGAGGCCGCGCTCCGCCCACAAAACATCAGCGCACAATATCGCGCGATGTACCAAGTCCTCGTCGGGAGTACGAGCACCATGCCGTACCTCACCGTCAACCGTAATGCGTTTTTGACGGCGAATGGTTACGGCGAAGCGATTGCTACAGGTAAGCCGACTGACATCCGTTCTGCCTTGGCCTATCTTTTGCCGATCCTCGTGCCGGGCAACAAACTCACCTATTCAAGTGACAAGTCGCGAGTCTCGGCGACGTTCCGTTTTGATAAGACGACCGTCCAGCCGTTTTTGATTGTCTTGGTCCACGCGTGGACAGGTAAAAATCCGACGGTTGATGAATACGCCTGGATCGATCGTGTGGCCCAAGACCTGTCGCAAGGGACATATACGTTGACCATCGACCGTGCGACGCGTGTGCCGCTTAGCCTTGTCGCGGATTTCTCGGTTGCGGATGACGCAGGCATAGTCTTATCGACGGTCCATGCATCCATCGCGATCGATGGTCTCAACGCACCGGTCTCAATCGGCACGCCGACGGATACGAAAGATGTGACAGACATCATCGCCAAGCCAAAAGCGGTTCCGTCGTTGCCGACATCCGCATTTGCCAGTTCAACGACCGTGCCGACGACCGATTTTAATGCGACGACCACCGGGTTCACGGCGCCGAGTGCGGGCTCCTATATTGGTTCTGTGGGGAACGTCGTGCCGACAGATACGGATTTGATCCACGCCGGCCAAGCGCCGTCAGGAAGCCAGCCGTGACCCGCGTATGATCATGGCAGCGCGGCGATCGCGGAAGAGCGCGTCAGCAACCGATGGTCGGCTGCACTTCATCATGTGGGTGTTTGCCGCATGCGCGTGCGTGATCATCATCCGGCTGGCCACGTTGCAGATCCTCGATTACGGCTTGTATTCGCTGTACGCCTCGGACCAGCATGACCTCGAGGCCAAGCTCTTGCCGACGCGCGGCCAGATCTTTTTGCGTGATGACGCGGACGGGCAGTTGCATCCGCTTGCGACCAACCGTATCGCCTGGCAGATCTACGTCGTGCCAAAAGAAATGCCCGATCCCGTTTCTGTGGCGCATGCCTTGGCGACGGGTTTGCAGATGCCGGACGTCGACATGGTCGCCAAGCTCACCAAGAAACCCGACGACCCGTACGAGGCCATCGCCAAAGACGTTGACCCAACGCTCGTCGCGGCGCTCAAGGCGCAAAATTTGCCTGGCGTCGGGTTCGTCCAACTGTCCGCGCGCCTCTATCCTGAAAAAGGCCTTGGCGGGCAATTGATTGGGTTCGTTTCGCCGGATGATAACGGCAATCCCGTCGGGCATTACGGCGTTGAAGGCTCGCTTAATTCGATCTTGGCCGGGACACCAGGGACATTGTCTGCCGAAAAAGACGCGTCGGGCCATCAACTGATCATTGGGCAGACGGACCTCCAAGGCGCGGTCAACGGGTCAGATGTCGTGCTCACAATCGACCGCACCATCCAATACGAAGCGTGTGCGTTGATCCAGCAAGCCGTGGCGGCGCACCAAGCCGACCAAGGTTCGATCCTGATCATGGACCCGCAAACCGGCGCCATCATGGCGATGTGCTCATCGCCGGACTTTGACCCGTCCAACTACGGAAAGGTTTCTGATTTGAGCGTGCTCAATAATCCAGTGACCTTCGGTTCATATGAGCCGGGCTCCATCTTCAAGGCCTTCACGCTGTCCGCCGGGTTGGATGCAGGCAAGATCACGCCGAATTCGACCTACGTCGATAAGGGCGTCGTCGAGATCGATAACTTCAAGATCCATGACGCGGACTTGCAGACACACGGCGTCGAGACCATGACGACCGTGCTTGACCAGTCCTATAACCTCGGGACGATTTTCGTCGAGCAACAATTAGGGCCGGACGTGTTCCGCAAATATGTGCAGGCATTCGGGTTTGGTGTGAAGACGGGTGTCGGCCTGACGCCAGAAGCCAAAGGCGATATTTCATCATTGAGCAAGAAAGGGGACATCTTTGCGGCAACGGGTTCGTTTGGGCAGGGCATTTCGGTCACGCCGGTGCAGCTCGTCGCGGCCTACGGCGCGCTTGCCAATGGCGGCAAGCTGATGCAACCGTACATTGTCGACGAAATCATCCATCCGGATGGCACGCGTGAGAAGACCAAACCGCAAGTCATCGGCCAACCCATCACGAGCCGCACTGCTAGTTTGATCACGGGCATGCTTACGTCAGTCGTCGAGAACGGGTTGGGCAAGCGCGCAGCGGTCCCGGGCTATTACGTCGCCGGCAAGACGGGTACCGCCCAAGTCGCGAGTAGCAACGGAACGGGCTACCTCAAGGACGTGACTATTGGTTCGTTTGCGGGCTATGCGCCGGCCACCGACCCAAAGTTCGTGATGCTCGTGAAGATCGACCACCCGCGCGACGTGCAATGGGCGGAATCTTCCGCGGCGCCGCTGTTTGGACAAATGGCGCAATTTCTCCTAAGTTACCTGCAGGTCCCACCCGAGCGTCCGATCACCGCCCCACCCCCGGCTCCGATCCTGTTTACGCATTCATCCTCCACGTCCGCAACGTCTACGCCATCCTCACCAGAGCCTGCGCCCTAAAACATGCCACTCCAATCATCACTTGAAACGTTTTTAGGCGCTTGTGCCAAGCGTGCGCTTCGGCGTGAAAAACCCACGGTCATCGCGGTGGCCGGGTCGGTCGGCAAGACGTCGACCAAAGCCGCCATCGCCATCGCGCTCGGCGCGGGCGAAAAGGGGAGTGACGTCGCGGCATCAGAGAAAAATTATAATAACGAACTTGGCGTGCCACTCACCATATTTGGCTGTGATGCCCCGCACCGTTCGCCATTGCGTTGGATGGTCCTGCTGTCCAAAGCCTGGCTCACGTCCGTCGGTTGGATGAGGTTGCGTGCCAAGGTCTTCGTCCTCGAGATGGCGACCGACAAGCCTGGAGACCTCGCATATTTACTCGATATTGCCCCGCCATCGATTGGCGTACTGACGGCGATCGGCGCGGAGCATACGGAGTTCTTCGGCTCCATTGAAGCCGTTGCCAAAGAAGAAGCCGCGGTGCTGGATGCGTTACTCGAAGATGGCATGGCCATCGTCAATGCGGATGACCCGTTGGTACACGAAGCTGCGTTGCGCACAAAAGCCCAATATGTTTCGTTCGGCATGTCCGACAGCGCCATGTCGCGCATAGTTTCCTCATCGGTCGCTATCGATGAGACGCATCCCGAGACTTCCGGCCTCACTGTCCGCATCTCGCTTTACGGGGCCGTATCCACGTTGCATCTCGCCGGCTGCGTCGGTCGCGCGCAGACATATGCTGTCGCGGCCGCGCTTGCCGTTTGCGCGACCTTTGACCATGACATTGACGCCGCGATCCAACGGCTTGAATCCTCGTTCAAGATGCCAGGCCGCATGCGCCTTCTCGAAGGGATCAAACGCACATGGCTGATCGACGACACGTACAACTCCTCGACGCTCGCGGCGTTGTCCGCCATCCGCGACCTCGCAGCGTTCCCAATCACGTCACCTGGCCGCCGCATCGCCGCGTTAGGTGACATGCTCGAGCTCGGCGCACTCGCCGAAGATGCTCATCGCGAGATGGGTCATGCAGCCGCGGAAGCGGGGATTGACATGCTCATCGCGTGTGGTACGCTCGCGCATGTCACGGCGCAAGGCGCGCGCGACGCGGGCATGAGCGACGACCGCATCTTCGTGTTCGCGAAGAGTCCCGAGGTCGGCCTGTTCATCCAAGAGCGGTTGAAAGAACACGACGTCGTGCTCATCAAAGGCTCGCAAGGCATCCGCATGGAACGCGTCACCAAGGAATTGATGGCACATCCCGATAAGGCGGAAGAGTTGCTCGTCCGACAATCCCCAGATTGGCTCGCGAAACCGTAAGGCGCCATCGTCTATCGGCTAGGACACATGGTTCTCATCCATGTAAGACGGGTTCGACTCCCGTTGGCGCTACCAACAAAAAAGATCCCGCATGGGATCTTTTTTGTTATGCGCAAAACGAAAAAGCACCTCGACCGCGACGGGAGAAAGCAGGAAGTGCTTTTCCGTCGCAGCGAGGTGCTACGAGATGTGTGTCGAACTACGAGGCCTGGGCGCCGAGCGTCGCGAGCTTCTCCTGGAAGGAATTGCCAGCGACGGGCTTCAGGCGCGGCTTCTTGGGCGGCGCGACCTTGATGGGCTTGAGGGCGGGCTTGGCGTGGATCTTTGCGTCTGCCGCAAGCTCGGCGAGGATGCGATCCTTGTGGCGAGGGATGATCTGGAGCCTGACTTGATCGATGAGCGAGGTCGCCCATTGCTTGGCGCCAAAGTCGTCACCGGTGCTGATCGACTTGCGCCAGATGAGCGCCTCCTTGAGAGCCTCCATCAAGTTGATCCAGGTGTCGCCGAAGCCGACGACACAGTGCATCTCGCGGTAAATGCGATCCATGATCGCCCACACGAGGCCATCCGCGAGGGCGGGACCTCCCTTGAAGTCCATCACCTGGGACAGGATGATCGCGGGCGAGAGCTTCGTCGTCGCGGTCGTCGAATCGGAAGACGTGATCGTGTTCATGAGGAACCTCCAATGTTTTTTGGTGGAAGGGACAGCGGTTGTGAGGAAATGAGCGGTTTGAATTCTTAACGGGATAATATAGCACAAAATGGCCATTTTGTCAAGGGTTCAAGCGATCTTACTTGCTAAGATTAGTCGATTTAAAATGGCTCAAATTGGCGAAAATCCAATCTGGATGACGATCTTGGCTTAATCCGCTCCTGCTTCTTTAAAACGGTAGTAGGCAACCTTCCCCAGTTGCGTCAGCACTGCGTAGCCCACGACGATGCCGAGGATTGCGAGGTTGATCCACATCGGAAGCGGTATGAGCGAGAATTGTTTGCCGAGCGTCGATTGGACGAGCGCATAGCTCACGACCACGATGAAGGCTGATGACACGAGGAGCGGGATGCCCGGCGGGTTGTTGAGGCGCAAACGCCGCGAACGCAAGAAGAAGATGACGATGATTTCCGTCAACACCGACTCGATGAACCAGGAACTGCGGAACAAGTCGACATTGGCATGTGCAACGAACAGCAGGATCGCGAAGGTCGCGTAGTCCGCGAGGCTCGAGATGATCCCGAAGAAGTACATGAAGCCAGACATTTGCTGGATATCCCATTTTTTTGGCTTGTCGATTTCTTCTTCGGCCACATGGTCGGTCGAGATGGCGAGCATGGGGAAGTCGGTCAGCAGGTTCAATAAGAGGATCTGTGCGGGAAGCAGGGGAATGAAGGGCAAGAGCAGTGCCGCGCCGGCCACGGAGAGCATGTTCCCGAAGTTGGAGGAGATCGTGGCACGGAGGTAGGTGCGCGTGTTGATGAACGTCTTGCGCCCTTCGCGGATGCCGTCAGCCAGCACGGACAGGTTCTTTTTGAGCAGGATGATGCCGGCGGCTTCCTTCGCCACGTCAATCGCGTTTTCAAATGACACGCCCACGTCTGCGGCGCGTAATGCCGGCGCATCGTTGACGCCGTCGCCCATGTAGCCGACGGTGTGTTTGTTCTTCTTGAGCGCTTGGATGATGCGTAATTTATGTTCCGGCGTGATGCGCGCGAAGACGTTGGCTTTCTCGACGCTGGCACGGAGCGTGGCGTCATTCATGGCCGCCAGCTGTTCGCCCGTCACGACGCCTGTGACGTCAAAGCCCAATTCGCTTGCCACGTGGCGCGTCACTTGTTCGTTGTCGCCTGTCAGGATGACGATGCGCACGTTCAGCTTCTTGAGCGATTGGAGTGCCATTTTAGCCGTGACTTTCGGCGCGTCGCTCACTTGGATGAAGCCCAAGAGCTCGAGCTCGCGTTCGTCATGCGGCGAATATTTCTGTTTGCTCGCGACCGTCTTGCGCGCCACGGCTACCAGCCGTTGGCCTTGGTTGCCGTAGCCATCCGCCAGCTTGAGGATGGCGGCGCGCTCGTGTTCCGTGAGCGCGACTGACGCTTTGCCTTTCAGACGGTGCGTGCAGGCGGCGACCGTCTCCGCCACTGCGCCTTTGGTGACGAGCTGACGGTCATCCGCCTTCACGCCGATGACGCAGCTCATCATGCGCCGCTGGAAGTCGAAGGAGATGATGTCAAAACGCTTGGCGCCCGCCAAGCCATCCGTGTCGGCGCCGGCCAAGACCGATTCTTGGATCGCCTCGTCGACGGGGTTGGACGCCCGGCCCTTGCTCGAGGTCTCGATGCAATGCGCGGCGTAGGCCAGCGGCAATGGGTTGGCGTGCCCATCCGGGTCGATCGATTCGCGTACGCGCAGCTTGCCGACCGTCAGCGTGCCGGTCTTGTCCGTGCAAAAGACGTCCGCATTCCCAAGGTCCTCGATGCCGATCAAGCGCTTCACCAGGACTTTTTTCTTGCTCATGGCGAGGGCGCCACGCGAGAGGTTGATCGTCACGATGACTGGCAAGAGTTCTGGCGAAATGCCGACGGCCAACGCGAGCGCAAACAACAGCGACTCCGCCCACTGCCCGCGTACCAAGCCGAGGATCAGCGCAACGACAATCGTCAGTCCCAGCGTGATCTTGAGCAAGAAGTTGCCGAAACTGCGTACGCCTTTTTGGAAATCCGTCTCTTCTGTCTTTTGGGAAAGCAGTGCCGCGGTGCGCCCGACTTCCGTGTGTTTGCCGATCCCCGTCACGACGCCCAGCCCCGACCCTTGCACCACGTGCGTGCCGAGGAACGCTATGTTGATCTGGTCTTGCGGCTGCGGGCGCAGCATGGTGATCGGCGCGATGGATTTTGCCACCGGCTCCGATTCCCCGGTGATGACCGACTCGTCGACCTGCAGGTCTTCCAACTGGATGAGCCGCAGGTCCGCAGGCACCACGCTTCCGAGCTCCAGCTCCACCACGTCGCCGACGGCCAATTCCGTCGCGCTGATGCGTTGGAGCGTCCCATTGCGTATGACGTTGGCCTTGCGCGTCAATTTTTTTCGCAGCAGGCGCAGTGCCTTCTCGCTGCGGTATTCCTGCAAGAACGCCAGGACGCCGCTCGCGAAAATGACGAGCAGGATGATGCCGGTTTCTTCCCGGTCGCCCAGCGCAAACGAAATGAAGCTCGCGCCGATCAGGATGAGCGTCAGCGGGCTGGTGAATTGCCCCAAAAAAATCCGCCACGCCGGGACGTTCTTCTCGCGTTCAAGGTCGTTCGGGCCGTCCGTCGCCAGGCGCTTGGCAGCTTCTGCGCCGCTCAAGCCTTTGTCGGGCGACGTGCCGAGGCCTTTGAGCAACGCATCAACATCAACTTTCCAGGGTGCGGACAAATCAAAATCGGGCATATTTGCCCCAAGTGTACCGCGATTGCGGTCGGTCCTCCAGTGCCTAATGCCAAAATGCCACGATCATTAGCACGACGACCGCCAATGCACAGCGGTACCACACGAATGCCATCAGCGAATGCGTCTTCAAGTATTTCAGGAGCCAGCTGATCACGATGTATCCCAGGATGAAAGACGTCACGAACCCAATGGCCAGCGTCGTCAGCGTAAAATCTGTCGGTCCGCTGTGGATGACTTTCACGAGTTCAAGCAAGCCGCTGGCGGCGATGATGGGAAGGGAGAGCAAAAAGCTGAAGCGGATCGCGGATTCGCGCGACAATCCCGAGAGCAGCCCTCCGCTGATCGTCGAGCCGGAGCGTGACATCCCCGGGACGAGCGCCAAACATTGATACGCGCCGACGATCCAACCATCTTTGACCGTCGGGTTGGCGTGTGTCTGGTGTGATTTTTTCTCGGCATAGACGAACAACGCGCTGCCCACGAGCAGCATCACGGCGACGATGAGCGGGCTACGGAAATCGGTTTCCATCGTCTTTTGCAGCAGCAAGCCAGCGATGCCAGCCGGGATCGTGCCGACGATAATGGCGTAGAGCAGTATCCGCTCCGTCGCGTCTACGGACTTGGCACCTTTGGTGACGATCTTCCAAGCGTTCACCATTAAACGCCACACGTCTTTGCGGAAATAGAGGAAGGCGGCAAGGATCGTACCGAGTTGCAGGATCGCATCAAACGCCAAACCGCTTTCGGTGTTGATGCCGAGTACGGCTCGCGCCAAGATCAAATGCCCCGATGATGAGACGGGCAGGAATTCGGTAATGCCTTGGACAGCGCCCAAGACCAGGCTTTGCGCGGCGGTCAGCATGTGCGTCAATACACGTTCGGCCCGGATCCCGGCGTGGACGGCGGCTCAACCGTGCCGTTGATGGGCATTGCGCCATTCACGGCTGGCATCGGCATGATCGTCGGCGGGGGAGAGACGGTCGTGCCTGCGCTGTCGTCAAACGCGCTGTCTGCCACGAGCGGTACGAGCGTGCTGTAGCTTTCGGGTGCTTGGCCTTTGATGTCGCGGTCAACCGTCCCGGTCGCGAGCAACGCCGGCAGGTAGTAGGTTTGGTTGTCATTATCTTCCCAGGCGTCGTACCGCATCCAGACGATCTCGTAGTTCGCCAGGTTGACTTTGATGGTGCCGCCTTCGCTTCCCCATGGGTAGACGGGATTTTGCCCGCCGGATTGGAGGCGCTTCATCGCGGTCGCTTGGTCGATCAGCGGATAGTTCGCCCGGTCGACGTTTTCTTCCACCTGCAAATTCCCGCCCGTGACGTCTTTGGTATCAAGCGATACGGTCACCGAATCTTCTTGGAATGGGTTGCCATTGGTGTCGACAACCTTCTTGCCTTCGCGCATGCCGCCATACACGACCGTCACCGTCTGCGGGAAATAACCTCCACAGGGAGGGATGGCGATGTCAGGCGCAATAGAGGCGGATCCTGCCGAAGAACCAACGCTCGGTCCGCTGCTCTGAACCGTCGCGGCATTTGTCGGCATCCCCGCGCTCCCGCCGCCTGAACCGTTTTGGAACAGAATCGGGCACGGTGCCATGGTAGGTGCCGGTGTCGCGACGGCTTCGGGAACGGCGTAGATTTGGGGCATGTCTTCGACGGTGCCGCCACTTTGGCGGATCGCGCCGAAGCCGTGTGCGTCGAGGAACGCATTGGCGATGTTCAGGATTTCGGCATCCGTATATGAGGGTTTGGTGTTGCTGTTTGTCAGGGGTTGGATCGCCTGGACGTTCTTCCAGAAGGATACTGTCCGGCCGCGTGCGTCGAACGTCCATTGGAAGCCATCCGCGTCGTTCCATTGCAAACTCATTGATTGGATTTCCGCGTTCGATGGCAACGCTTGCGGCGGCAATCCAGCGTTCTGTGCGAATGCGCTGGCGGTGTCCGTGTCGGGCAACGTCCGTTCAACTTGCAGCACGTCACCGGAACTCCCCCAGGTCGGCAAGGTCCCGCTCACCGTGTATTCGACGCTGACCGGTTTGGGATTTGGATAGGGGATCGGCAATGGCCGGGTGGCGGGAGCGGCTTTGCCGGGAGCCGCGACGCCAACGCCGGCTCCACCGGCAGACGATGGCGACCCAGCCGGGATCATGGGCATCGCTTGTGGTGCGGTTGCGGCCATTGACGTCCCATTCGCCATCGCAATATCCGTCGTGCCGATGGCCGCTGGTCGTGGGAGTTTTCCAAAACCCAGGCTCGGTGACGGTGCGGTCGTCCCCGTCGAGCTGGTATTTGTCGGCGGGGTGGTTGAGGGCGTCGGTTGCGTCGTCGGACAGCCGGCGCCAACGAGCATGAGCGCGGTTGCGAACAGCGCAAGCGGCGCGAAGGTGGAAGTTTTCATAGGTTGGTTTGGTTAGACGATGAGTGGGAGTTTTGGCAATTCGATGGTTTCGCCCGTCAGGATGGATTCGACGCGGTAGGCGCCGTGGGTGGGTGCTTCAATGTAACCACTCCACGCGATGCGTGCCAAGCCGCCGCTGTTGATCCAGTCGAACAGCCATTCGTTGACGTAACGTGGGTCGTTCTGCGTCACGCCGCCTCCGACCGTCCGCAGCCAAATATGGTTGAACTGCTCTTGTGACCCGATCGATGGTGCCATGATGATCGGGATCCCTGCCCCCGTATAAAAAGAGAGTTCACTTGGTTTGGTCCATAGGACGTCGGTTGTGCGCAAGATCTTGCTGAATTCCAAGAAATACGACTGGCGGTCAGCAAAATAATCGACAAACAGATTCTTGCCGAGGCGGTTCCCCAAGCCCATGCGCTTGATCTCGGCATGGAAATCGTCCGCCAAGTCTTTCTTCGTCCCCGGCACGAGGCGGTAGCGTATTTGGTTGCTGCGGATTTTTTGCTTCAAACTCACCAGCACATCAAGCGCCAACTGTTTCTGCGCGCCAGCGCCGCCGATGCTGAAGGTGAGCGTGAGCGGGTGGTTCGATTTTAAGTCGCATTTGCCAGGGCCGAGGTTAGCGGCCAAGGTGTCGGCGTAGATGTTGTTGAAGATGCCGTTCGGATCAAGGTTGCACAGGCGCGCCAGCAGGTCCTTCTTGATCATCGCGCCGTCCGGGCCACCGATCAGGTCTTTGGGCAATGGGAAACCTGTGAGAAAAATATTCTCGTCGCGCACGCCGTAGAGCTTGAGGCGCTCGACGACGCGCCCGTTCGGGGCAAAATACTTGATGCGGCTGCGTTTAGGGTCGCGCGGCGCCCAGGCCCGCGCCATGTCTGCGTCGCACACCAGCAAGTAAATCTCGCCAGGATAGTCAAACTCTTCCGCCGCAAACGCCACCATGAAAAAGGTACACACGAGCGGTAGCGGCTTCTTCGCGAGTTTTTCGATCAAATGGCGGCACAGGCCGAGCTTCTCGATGAAATAATAGGTCTGGCGCGTTTGCATGTTCTGCGCCGAGAGGTCGCGCCGCGGATAAAACGGCTTGATGCGCTGGATATAATCCATCACCTCGAACACCGCATCTCCGATCACCGGGATCGGCTTGATGCGCGAGATGAGCTCGTAGATCTTGCGTGTGTCTCCCCACAGTCCCTTGTCGCGTTCGGGAATTCCCGGATAGGCATTCGCCGTGATGATCCCGCCATGCGCCATGTCACGCAACCCATAGGCAGCCCGTTCGTGGCCATAACCCATATTGACGGAAACGACATACGCAGATTTGTGCTTGTGCGAAATGGGCATACTCCTTTGCGGGAAAGTATACCACGGAATTCATTCTGTTTTTGTCCGCAAGGCGTTGTTGATCGCCGTCTTGAGTTCACCGAGGCCGTCCAACGTTTCGGTTGAGACGGCGATCACATCCGAGCGTGTGAAGTTGGCCCGGAGCTGTTTGAGCGTTTGCATCGACTCCCCGCGTTTCAACTTGTCCGACTTGTTGGCGACGACCACGAATGGGATATCACGCGCCGCAAGTGATTCCATCATCGCGCGGTCACGTCCCGTCGGTTCATGACGGATATCGATGACGACCAATGCGAGCGCAATCGGCGCTTCATCCAGGTAGTCGATGACCAATCCCTGGAAGAACTCGGTATCCGTCTTGGCGGCTTTGGCAAAGCCATAGCCTGGCAGGTCGACCAGCAGGTACGGTCCCGCATCAAACAAGTTGATAAGCCGTGTCCGTCCTGGCGTGTTACTCGTGCGGCTCAAGCCTTTTTTGCCGGTAAGCGCATTCACGAGCGATGATTTGCCCACGTTTGAACGCCCAAACATCGCCACTTGCGGCTTGCCATCACGTGGCACGCTGGTTGCATCAGAGGCGCTTTTGATGAATCGGGCACCGGTTTCAGGCATACGGCGCAAGTCTAGCATCTTGCGCCTATTTCTCCGAATTGCCGCAGCTTGCTATCCTTCGGCCAAGTATATGTTTAAACGAATCCTTGGGATCGGAGCCTTCCTGTTGGTGTTTGGGGCCGTCTTTGGTGGCATCTGGTGGTTGGTGTATCAATCTGCAGCGCCGCTCCAAACGTCCATCAACACTTTTTTTGGACTGGTTGTGCAGCACGAGTACCAGGAAGCGTACGATTCCACGGCCAGTGGGTTCCAGCAGAACACGACGGAACCGCAATTCGAAGCAATCGTGGCACAGCAGAATCTCGACCAATACGTAAAATCAAGTTTCCCGGATTTCGATATCACGGATGCCACGGGAAGGTTGGATGGGACGATTACCCTCAAGAACGGCCATGCCATCTCGATGGAAGTTGAGATGATGAAAGAAGACGGACAATGGAAAGTCTTCGGCCTGAACTCCTCTGGCGGCATGCCGATTGCTGTGCCTACGCAACCGCCCGCGCCACCAGACCTCACCGTTCCATCAGATGCGGATTCCGCACAACTGGCCAAGGTCGCCCTGATCTTGTTTGCGCAGTCCGTCAAAGCCAAGGATTTCAAGTTGCTATATGTCGGGTCATCACAAAAATGGCAGGCCCAAACCTCTATCGCCGACCTCGATTCAGCGTATGCCAGCTTCATCAATTCAAAACTTGATTTCAGCGGCCTCATCACGCAGCCAATCGTACTTTCGGGGACTCCAATGATTGATGACAATGGCGAGCTCGTAGTTGATGGGACCGTCGCCGACGTTCCGGCGAAAGGGGATAGCTTCGTGTTTAAAGCAACTTTCGTCCAAGAGTATGACCAGTGGCGGTTGTTCGGCTTAGCAGTTTCTGTAAAGAACAAATAACGTATACGACTATGGCAAACAAGAAAGCATTACTGATCGTTGGAGGATGCGCGGCCGTCCTATTGCTCGTCGTCGGTGGCATCATCCTATTTGTGTTCCAGGCGACCAGCCCGCTGACGGATTCCGCTGATGCGTTTTTCAACCTGGTCGCACATCATGATTACACGGATGCTTACGCCTCCACGTCTAGCGGCTTTAAGCAGAACACCACCGAATCCCAGTTTGAAAGTGTCGTGAAGCAGGAAAGCCTAGACCAATATGCCACGGCGAGCTGGGGATCACGCAGCATCGACAACGGCACCGGCGAGATCCAAGGCACGGTCACGCTAAAGAACGGGAATGCGATCCCTTTGACGGTCGATCTCGTCCAGGAGAATGGCGCCTGGAAAGTGTACGGATTGTCATCGCAGGGTGGAGGGATTACCCAAGAGACATCAGGCCAAAACACCGCTAGCGATGTCCCGCCCCCGACCGATAGTGATGCCATGAAATTGGCACATGACTCACTCGTCCTGTTTGCTCAATCGATCAAAGCCAAGGACTTCACGCCGTTCTATGTCGCGGAATCCCAAGAGTGGCAATCACAGACCACCCCCGAAGGGCTGAGTTCGTCGTATGGCACGTTCATCGATTCTGGGTTGGATTTCTCCGGGTTGGCTTCGAAGGGAGTCACCTTGGCCGGACCAGCATCCGTCGATACCCAAGGGGAGCTGACGATTGACGGGACGGTCACCGATGTCCCAAAACTGGGAGAGTCATTCATATTTGAAGCGACCTATATCCAAGAAGCTGGCGACTGGAAGTTGTTTGGGTTGAATGTCTCTGTGAAGAATAACTAATGTGTCCAAAATGCTTCCACGTCCTCTTTGTCAGGCGGGTGGTTCCTGCTAAGATAGAATCCATATGATTGAAATCATCCTGTTTGTCATCGTATTCGTCATCCTCATCAGTTTGAAGCAGATTAACCAATACGAACGTGGTGTGAAGTTCACGATGGGCCGGTTTTCCGGCATGGTGAACCCTGGTTGGCGGATCATTTTCCCGATCTTCCAATCCATGAGGAAAGTCGATTTGCGGCTCAAAGCCGTCGACGTCCCACCGCAAGATGCGATCACCAAGGACAACGTCTCGGCAAAGATCAATGCCGTGATCTATTATAAAGTGGTCGACGCGTCAAAGGCGATCCTCGAAGTCGAGCGGTTTGATTACGCAGTGTTGCAACTGGCACAGACCACGATGCGCAATATTATCGGTGAAGTCACGCTCGACGAGCTCTTATCCCAGCGCCAAATCATTTCAGACAAGATCGAAAAGATCGTGGACGAGGCGACGCTCGGTTGGGGCGTCGAAGTCACGTCCGCCGAACTGAAAGACATCAACCTCCCGCCAGACATGGTACGCGTGATTGGCAAGCAAGCCGAAGCCGAACGCGAGCGCCGTGCCGTGATCATCAGCTCGGAAGGTGAAGTCGCGGCGGCGGTGAACTTGGCGAAAGCGGCAGAAATCATGTCCCAACATTCTGGTGCGTTGCACTTGCGGACGCTGAACGCCATCGACGACATCGCCGCCGACCAATCAAACACCGTGGTGTTCGCCGTACCGCTGGAAATTTTGAAAGCCTTCGCCGGATATAAGAATCCAATGGGGTAAGATCGTCGCGAAATTCATCTGAAAAGGGAAGGACCCGAAAGGGTCTTTTTCTATTGACCGCATAAAAAAATCACGTCCTCCACAGAAAGCAGAGGACGTGAGGTTAGCCTACAAGGACGGTCCAGATGTCCGGTTCGCCCCGCAGGTTCATGAGCGGCAGTGCGCGCGGAAGGAGGCGGATGACGGGGCTGACCCGCTGTTTGACGTCGAGCGTCATGTTGGCGGCCGTGAGGTTGAAGAAGTCGCGGAGGATGATGCGCAGGTTCTCGGTCACGACTTCGAGGCAATGGTCTGCATCCTTGGGATCCTCGAACAGGCTGTAGAGGCGGTGCCCCAGGTGCGTGGGGACGCCGAAGTCGATCGCCTGGTCCAGGCTGGGGCACATGACCGACAGGACTTTGGGGTCCGTCGGGTGGATGCCGACCGTGCAGGTCGAACCGAAGGCCGTGCCACGATATCCGACCGTGAGCAGGTCTGAACGGCCTGAACCTTTTGACAGCGAGACGAACCATACGCGCCTGATGTTGCATGACCCGCCTCCGTTGCCACTCTGGATCGCATCCTTCACTTCACGCCGCGAGAGTTGTGCGCCGGGCGAAAAATCGAAGCCGCTTTCCAGCATGCGGAACACCGGTTCCACCAGTTGCATCGCGGGTTGGATGATGTGGGGGTTCGTCCCATTGTGGGACAGGAAGCGGATGAGTTCTTGCCGGTCGATGTTCACGGCACACCTCCGTTGGGGTTAAAAAGAGCCTGCCTGCTTCATACCGAAAAACGTGCTGTTCGTCAAGCCGTAAGGTCCTATTTTTTCATTTTCCCAAGCTCTGCTAGGATAGTCCGATGATTGATCCTATCTGCCCGACGGACGTTGATGTTGTGATTGTCGGTGCCAGTTTTTCTGGGCTGGCGTTGGCGCACCATTTACCGCAAAACCTGCGCGTCCTGGTCGTCGACGCCAAGCCATCGGCTGGGGCAACAGTCGAATCCACCGGCCTGATCACCACCAAGACGCGCCAGGAATTTTTGAGTTTTTTGGATGTCGATGCGTGCATCACAAACCCGATCACGTCAATCTGCGTCGTCGCGCCGAATTTTGATGACTACTTCGTCTCGAAGACGGCAGAACCTTGGATCTACCAAACCGACACCAAAGGCCTCGTGAAGAAGCTGGCAGCGACGCTCCCGCCGAATGTCACACTCCTAATGTCAACGGCCTTGGTCGGTGTCGAAGGCGTGCCGAATGTCACGGCCGTCAAATTGCAAAGTGGTTCTACCTCGAACACCGTCAAGACGCGTTTTCTCGTCGGGGCGGACGGTTCGCGGTCCAAGGTCGCAAGCCTTGTGCCGGGACTCGACCGGAACAAGGTGTTCTTGTTCGGCTATGAGCAAGTCTTTTTTGGGAACGTCCATCTTGGGCCGCAGCCGGAAGAAACGATCTATCATTTTTGGTTCGGCGAATTTTCTTTAGGCTATGGCGGTTGGCTCTCGCCGACGGTTGTTGATGGAAAACCCGCATTCCGCGTCGGACTCGCCAAGCTCATGAAGGATCGCGGAGATACGACCAAGCTCATGGCGACGTTCCTCGACATCCTGCTCAAACGCGGGATTGTCACGATCGTGGGTGATACGGCGAAGCCGGATTACGTATTTGGCAGCATGATCCCCATCGGCGGAGAGCTCAAGAAGATCCACCAGGCGAACGTGCAGCTGATCGGTGACGCCGCTGGATTCTGCGGTGCGTTCGCCGCGGATGGTATCAAAGGTTCCGTCGTCTCTGGCAAAGAAGCGGCAAAGCTTATTCCAAAATATTTGGCAGGGGATACGTCTGCGCTTGACGGGTTGCGCGACGCGGTCAATTCCCATGACCGCCTGATGGACTATTATGGCCGCCAAGTCCGCTATCGGTTCATCTGGGATTTGATGAAACACGACCGCACATTCACTGCCATGTATGACATCATCGAAGCCGAAAAAGATTCGTTCCTCGACCAGTTCTGCGACAGCAAAGATACGCGCAAGAGCTTGAGTTGGGTGGTGTTGAAGCCGCGTCATGCAGCAAAACTCGTCAAATACGGCTGGTATATCTTTCTCGACCAGTTCCAGCGCTAGCGCTACGCATTGACAAAACCCCCGTTTTCAGGTATCATCGCCGTGAGTTTACATTTCGTTCGCCTTGGCGAGCGCCAGGCTCGAGCCTCATGCGTGTCATATCTAAGTGACCCAGCAGGAAATCGGGTCACTCAAGGACCCGCTTTTCGGGTAATTAGATACTATGACAAACACGACACCGTTGCCTCCCGGCTTTTACGGCCTCGGGATCGCACCCAAGCTGCTCGAGATCCTCGAACGGCAAAAATATACCATCCCAACGCCCATCCAATTGAAGGCCATCCCGATCGCCATCGAAGGCCAGGACGTGATGGGCATCGCGCAAACCGGAACCGGCAAGACGCTGGCTTTTGGCATCCCATTGATCCAACGCCTGGCACAGACCAAAGGCCGCGGCTTGGTGATTTTGCCGACCCGCGAACTGGCGCTCCAAGTTGATGATGAGTTCCGCAAGATCGGCCAGGGCATCGGCTTGAAAACCGCTGTCTTGATCGGTGGCGCCTCGATGTACGGGCAGCTCCAGGAGCTCAAGAAAAACCCGCACGTCATCATTGCGACACCTGGCCGCTTGATCGACCACCTCGACCAAAAGACCGTCAAGTTGACTGACGTCTCCGTCCTCGTCTTGGACGAAGCCGACCGCATGCTCGACATGGGTTTTGCCCCGCAGATCAAACGCATCCTGCAAGCCGTGCCAAAAGAACGGCAGACGATGTTGTTCTCGGCGACGATGCCAGCCGCGATCATGGGCATCGCCAATTCGTATATGAAACTGCCGGTCCGCGTCGAAATCGCACGCGCGGGCACGGCCGCCGAGAAAGTCACGCAAGAAGTCTTCGTCGTCCGGAAAGAGGACAAGCTGCGTTTACTCGAAAAGATGCTGACGGAACACCATGGCACAGTCCTCGTGTTTTCGCGCACCAAGCATGGCGCCAAGAAAATCGCGGCATCCGTCCGCGCTATGGGACATCGTGCGGCAGAGATCCATTCCAACCGTTCGCTCGGGCAACGCCGTGAAGCGCTCGACGGGTTCAAGAACGGCAAGTACCGCGTCCTCGTCGCGACCGACATTGCCGCGCGCGGCATCGACGTGAAGGGGATTGAGCTGGTGGTCAACTTTGACCTGCCCGACAACCCGGACGACTACGTGCACCGCATCGGCCGCACGGGGCGTGCCGGTCATGCCGGAAAAGCCATCTCATTTGCCACGCCCGACCAAGGCCGCGACGTGCGCGAAATCGAGAAGCTTACGCGCACCATGTTGCCGATCACGAAGCTCCCCGAATTGCCGCCGGCCCGCAAGATGGCACCGGTCATGGACGATGACCGCCCGTCCTACGGCTCCCGTCCTTCATCGCGCCCATCATACGGATCGCGTCCGTCCTACGGATCCCGCCCATCATCCGGTTCACGTTCGCCCCGCCCATCACAAGGCGGACGTTCTGGCGGACAACGCAGCGGTGGCCCGCGCCGTGGGCCACGCGTCACGTATTAAGGGTTGACGTTTCCTGTTTTCGGAGTACGCTTCGCACGCCAATGCGGAGCGTTTTTCGTTTGGCGATTCGATGCTTCTTTGAACTCGACCCAATTGCCGGGAGGCAAGCCATGACGGAACGGCGCAGGTTCCAGATCATTCTCCAGAGCGTCACGCCGATGATGCAGGATGACCGCGATACCATTCTTTCGAAGAGTGTTGAGAACACGAGTTATACGAACCCCCGTGCGGAGCTCCAGCGCCTCAAGGAAGAGGCAGCTCCCAATGAGTACGTCCTTCGACGTGTCAGGGCGGAGTATAAGCGACATAGTGGGTCGCGTGGCGAATCCGGCTTTCCTACACTCATGTTGAGCTCAGCGTTGCGGGAAGCTGCGCGTCGGTTACAGCGCAGGGGAGAGGCATTCGGACTCGATCCACACGAATCGTACACCACTGTCTTTTGGCTGGACGGTGAGATGTTCCTTCCGTTTGATCCCGACTCCCTCGCGAAGGATTGGGATCATTCCGTTGATCCACAGAAGAACATCCGTGAAGGTTGGGTACCCGATGTTCGCGATGCAAAGAGCGGCCGTCAGTGTCGACCTGTTTTCCCGCAGTGGCGCTGCACCGTGTTCATTAAAGTCGATTACCGTGCACTCGATGACAAGACTGAGCCGTTCATCAAAGAAGTCTTCGAGGTCGCGGGGTCGCTGGAAGGACTGGGCGCTTTTCGTCCCTCAAACGGGGGCACCTATGGCACGTTCAAGCTCGTGAGCCTTGAACCCCTTTAATCCTTAGCCGCACGCCAACTCGGGTGCGGTTTTTTCTTTTATTCCTTCTTAAAAATCGCGATCGCGAGCAAGCTCACGATCCAGCACGCCAGCAAGGCAACCCCTGTCGCGATGTTCAGTTCCGATTCGCGGGTTTCGACTTCACGCAACGAGCGCCCGGCGAGGACATAGCCCGGCAATCCACTCGTCACCCGTGTGATCACGGCCGCGATACGGACGCCTGGCTGCGGTTGCCAGGTGATGCGGTCTTCGCCGTGTGCTTTGACGTAATCGAGGACGCCGGCCGGTAATGTCGGCGGCGCCTCTTTCAAGTTCCCAGAAGTTACGACCGGCTGGCCATTGTCGTCGTACACCGTCACGAACGGCGCGAGGCTCGTCGCAATATCAATCGTCTGCGTCGGCAAGAAATCGCTTGGTTGTTTGCCTTGCTCGATGGCCGTCGCGGCGTCTTCGGCGAGTTGGATCTGTGGGTCATTGGCGGATTGGCGCAGGCCCTGTTGCACGACAATATAGACCAAGCCGCAGAGGATAGCTGAGACCAAGGCGAAGGGGATCCAAGTCCGGAAGACGTATCGGGGTTTTGTCGAAGACATCGTTGCGGCAGGATGCCTGAAGAACGGCTCTCGATCAACCCCGGCATTCTGGCTCTTGAAAAGTGGGGCAATGGCTGGTACTCTCTCGGCACAATTGAATACCACAGGGGCGTCGTTCAATGGTAGGACGCTGGTCTCCAAAACCAGCAACGTGGGTTCGATTCCCCCCGCCCCTGCCAACACCAAAGTCGTCGCAAGACGGCTTTTGTGTTAGGCTTTTTACGATCCATCGTATGAAAACTCCCATCTTCAAATATGCAGCTCTGAATGCCTTGGGGACTGCGGCCTACATCGCCGTTGTCGCGACGTTTTTTGCGAACGCCCATTTCTTGGGGAATAAAGCCGAAGGCACGGTGTTGATCCCGATGGCGATGCTACTCTTGTTGGTGGTCTCGGCTTCGGTGACGGGTTCGTTGGTCCTCGGCCGTCCTGTCCTCTGGTACCTCGACGGAAAAAAGAAAGAAGCAGTTACGCTCCTCATCGCGACGATCGGATGTTTGTTCGTCTTGATGGTCGTTGCGTTTGTGGCAGTCGCAGTCTATTCTTGGTCTTAAATTTATGCGAAAAATAATCGTTCAAGAGATGTTGAGTGTCGATGGGTTCTTTTGCGGCCCTAATGGCGAGATCGATTGGCACAACGTCGATGCGGAATTCAACAAGACGGCTGTCGCGTTCCTCGATACGCTCGACACGCTGCTGTTCGGCCGCGTGACGTATGAGCTCATGGCAAGCTATTGGCCGACAGAGGCCGCGCTGACGGACGACCCGCATGTCGCGAGCCGGATGAACGCGCTCCACAAGGTCTATTTTTCGAAAGAGCCCGAAAAGATGCCATGGAACAATTCGACGATGCTCGGCGAGATCAACGCCGACGAGATCCGCAAAATGAAAGAAGCGCCCGGCAAAGATATCGCGATCTTCGGCAGCGGCAAGATCATCGAACAACTGATGCCGATGGGCGTGATCGATGAGTTTCGGTTCATGATCAATCCCGTCATCCTCGGGAAGGGGAGGACGATCTTCTCGACGTTGGAGAAGACGACAAAGCTGAAACTCCTCAGGACGAAGGAATTCACCAACGGGAATGTCCTTCTGGAGTACGCCGCTCATGAATAAAACCTTTTTCGTTCTTGCCGCGTCTGCCGTTTCCTTGTTTGGAGCAGGGTGCGTTGGGAATTCGAATGTCGGCACATTGCAGACCCAGCAAGCGGATACGAGCGTCACAACCCAGCCGTGGTATTTATTTTGGATGAACGCGCCGCAAAATATCCAACCTGCGCAAAACGATTCTGAATCGGATGTGAATGTGGAACAAGAAGACGGCCAACCAGAGGATGTCACGGCCCCTGCCAATACTGACGGGGAAGTCTCGCCATCTTCCGATTCGTCAGATTCAGACAGTGGCTCATCTTCAGATTCGTCTGATTCATCGGATGATTGAGCACGGACCTTTACGCGTTGAGATTGAGCGGCTTAAAAGCGTTGTCCGCCGGCGTATCTTTTCGAATGCTGGAAAGATAGAGCCCTTCGACTTTTTCACGTGCCCACGGCGTCTTCCGTAAAAACACGAGGCTCGACGAGATCGTGGGGTCGTTCTTAAAGCAATTGATCTTGATTCGAAGCGCTAACTTTTTCCATCCATACCTCTCCACGAGTTGTTCGAGGATGAACTTGAGTGTTTTCCCATGGAGGGGATCTTTGGAGGTGTCTGGCATAGGCCGTAGGTTATCATTTTTTCGCTTTCCGCCGTAGAGGAGTAAACTGGCTACACATGAAAAAAATTCTCCTCGTCGCCGTCGCGCTCGCGTCTTTCGGAGCTGGATGCGGGACAACGCAGACGCCACCACCTCCTGTGAACGTGCCAACGGCACCGACGCAACAAACAGGCTGCACGACCAACAGTGATTGCCAAAACGGCGCTTCATGCATGGTCGAAGGGCCGTTAATCGCGAACCAGCCCGTCCATCGGGTGTGTGTCCCAAAGGGTGAAGCGGTGCCGTTATAGGCACCTTTGACTCAGGCAGAAGAGCGCATTTTGCTTTGTGTGATACGCTTCAAACAGCTTAAAGAATGTATCGTCACCTCTTTTATGAAAAAATATCTTGTACTCCTTGTGCCGACCCTGGCCCTTCTCGGAGCAGGCTGCAGCAGCTCCCAAACGGCTTCCGTGCAACCCACGACGGTTCCTGTGGCGAACAACGCGCCAGGCGCCGTCCCGGCGTTTCTTCCTGACGCGACAAGCTCTGCGCAGGCGATCTCCACCGTCCCGTCCAATGGGGATGCCAACCCATATGGCGTTGCCTTCGTGCCAGACGGTTTTCCTGCCGGCGGCATGCTGAATCCCGGAGACGTGCTGGTATCGAATTGGAACGACAAGACGTTGCAAGGCCGCGGCACGACGATCGTCAAGATCACCCCGGACGGTACGCAATCACTTTTTTACCAAGGCAAAAGCGGGCTCGGCCTGACGACAGCACTCGCGGTCTTGAAGTCCGGTTTCGTGATCGTCGGCAACCTTCCGACGGCGGATGGCACGGGAGCCACGGCAAAACCCGGATCGCTGCTCGTGCTTGATGCGAAGGGCAACCTTCTCACCACACTCACTGACCCGAAACTGATCGACGGCCCATGGGACATGACAGTGAATGACAACGGTGCGCAGGTCCAAGCGTTCGTCACGAACGTCTTGTCCGGCACGGTGGTACGTTTTGACTTGGTCTTCAGCGCGACTGCGCTTACTGCCCATAGCGCAACGACGATCGCTTCCGGTTATGCGCATCACACCGACCCGGATGCGGCGGTCGTCGGTCCTACCGGCCTCGTCTATAACGCGCAAGACAATTCGTTGCTCGTCGCCTCAACGGTCGATAACGCCATCTACCGCATCGCCAATGCCGGGAGCGCAACGTCCAGCCAAGGGATGGGGACGGTCGTCTACAAGGATGACCAACATCTCCACGGCCCGCTCGGTTTGGCGCAGGCACCGAACGGCAACCTCCTCGTGACGAATGGCGATGCCATCAACGGTGATGCAAGCCAGCCCAGCGAACTCGTTGAGTTCACGTCGGCGGGAACTTTTGTGAAGGAGATCTCGCTCGATTCAGCCCAGGGTGGAGCATTTGGGATCGCCGTGGTCGCCTCTGGGAATACCGCCCATCTGGACGCCGTCGATGACAACGCGCCGAGCCTCCTGACGTGGACGGCAACGCAATAAGAGGTTTCTAGGCGAGAGGCGCCGTTCGTAAAAATCCTCGCACTGTTGCGGGGATTTTGCATATGGTCTTTTTGAAAAAAACGGTGTTTTGCTGTAATGTGCATCTTGAACTAAAGAAATTAAATTAGGAATGGACGATTTATATGATGCCAGTCAATTATTGGGCGGTGTTGGTCGCGGCGATCGCGTCGATGGTCATCGGTGGCGTGTGGTACGGCCCGTTGTTCGGCAAGATGTTCATGAAGGAAATGGGCATGGACAAGTGGCCCAAAGACAAGCAGGACGCGATGAAGAAAAAAATGGGGATGAGTTATTTTGCGCAGTTCATTGCGAGCCTCGTCATGTTCTACGTCTTGGCGGGCGTCGTTGTCGGCTTTGGCCATACGACACTTGGAGGCGGCATGCTGACGGGTTTCATCCTCTGGCTCGGGTTTGTGGTGCCGATCAAGCTGGGTGATTTGATCTGGGGCGGCAACAAGAAACTGTTTTGGCTTGCAGTCGGAAACATGCTCGTGACGTTGCTCGTCGCTGGCGGCATTATTGGTGCTTGGAAATAACCAGATACTCCCATATGAAGACCGCTGTTTTTGCCGGTGGATGTTTTTGGGGCATGGAGGAATTGTTCCGCAAGCAGCCAGGCGTCGTTGACACCGAAACGGGGTATACCGGCGGCGAAGACAAGAACCCGACGTACCGGCACCATCCCGGCGATGCCGAGGCGCTCCAAATCACCTACGACCCCACAAAGACGTCTTACCCCGAATTGTTGGATTTCTTTTTCCGTATCCACGATCCCACCACGCTAAACCAGCAGGGGAATGATATCGGGACGTCTTATCGCTCGGCGATTTTTTACGCGACAGGTGAAGAGAAAACCGAAGCGGAAAAATTCATCGACCTCGTGAACAAATCCGGCCAATGGAAAAACCCTGTCACGACGACGCTTGAGCCGCTCACGAAATTCACTCCCGCAGAACCAGAACACCAGGACTACCTCCAAAATAATCCGGGCGGCTATACCTGCCATTTCGTGCGCAAGATGCCGAGCTATCTTCCCTAGCTAATTCCTTTTAGGTGTGCCAACATAGCGCCCTAACGCTGATTTGAAATTGTTTTCCCTATGGACGAAAAACCGGTCGGGCTTGACCAGCTCAAGCAAAATCGTTTGCCTGTCAGGAATGCCAATATCGAACACATCCAGTCATTGAGCCGGTTGGACCGCCTCGCCATGTGGATCACGGACCACGTTGGCACGATGGGGTTCTTTTTTGTGATCCTGACGTGGACGGCGTGCTGGTTGTCGTGGAATACGTTGGCACCGGTCCACGCCCGTTTTGACCCGTTCCCGGCGTTTGTCTTGTGGCTCTTCATTTCCAACATGATCCAGATTTGCCTGATGCCGCTCATCATGGTCGGGCAGAACTTGCAGAGCCGCCACTCGGAAGCACGCGCACAAGCGGATTTTGAAGTGAACATCAAAGCGGAACACGAGACAGAAATCATCCTCCAACATATCGAGAACCAGAACAAGTTGATCTTGGAGATCTTGTCGCGCTTGGAAACGAAATAACCAAACCCGTTTTTTCACTGCAGACGCAGTTGGCATCCCCCACCAAAAGGCGGTTCGGTTAATTTTTATTCTTTGGTGATGTCACCCGGCTTCCGTGACAGATAGAGTGTCAGCATCTTGTCGAGGTTCTTGTCCTTGTTACGCATCCAGCAGAGGAGCATGGCCGCATGTTCTTGTTCTTCGCGCATGTTGTGCAGCAAGATCTTGCGCAAGTCCTTATCCGAACAGGCGTCAGCGCGTTGTTTGTACCAATCGACCGCTTCAAACTCCTCGCGCAGGGAGTCGATCGCGCGTTTCATGTCAAGGGTTTGTTTTGATAACGCGGATCGTTCTTCGTGGAGCATAGGAATTTTTCTTTGGCCTGCTATGTGTTAGGTATCCTTCAGTATAGAGCTGAACGCCCGATGCTGGCAAAGATTCCCCGTATCGTGCTAGTTTGAACCCCGTATGAAATATCGATCAAACCTCTTTTGGATTTCCGCTACGGTCGGACTTGTGCTGTGCGGCGCCGGTTGTGCAACGGTACCTCCATCGGCTACGCAAACGGTACCGAGCTCGACGGCTGTCCAGCCCGTTGTCGCGCCCCAAGCTTCGTCGACGAGCACGACGTCGGAAACGACACCGCCGGATGTGGCGTCCCAGACGTTTCCGGATGTCGAATCTTTCCGCCAAGCGATCTACGAAGAAACGGACGACATGGAAAATAACCAAGCGACGGACCGATATTTCGGGAAGCCGGCCCTGATCCAATTTGATGGCCATCCAAAAGCGCAAGATTTCAAGACGGCACTGACGAAGGGCGAGGCGCTTGGGCCGAACGCCGCCGGTCGGTTCACGGTCATTCCCGTCGGCATGACTGGTTGGGGAGAACTTACCTGGATCGTTGATGCGGAGACGGGGAAGATCATCGTTGATGACGAAGTCGCGACATGCGGATGGCGCTATTCCATCGACAGCGATGTGATCATCGAAAATCCGGTTGAAGGGGAGTGCATGATGGCCGGTTCACCCAAAGTCTGGAAAGTCACGAACGGTGAACTGCAGGACGCCGGTCCACAGGTGTTTGGCCATGAGTAAGTGCGTAGACTCGCGGCAAACAAAAAACTTCGGACAAGATCCGAAGTTTTTTTATGTCGTTTCCTTTTAGTTCGGCTGCGCGTTGTTCAGGAGCTGCTGGACCGCTCGGTCAACAGTTATCGTTTGCGTCGGGGCTTGGACCGTGAGTGGTTGGTTGATCTTGGTGAAATCAACCTCGAGTTTTGTATGGAGCTGCTCGCCTGTCGTGATCTGTGCGTCCACCGTTGGTGAGACGCGTTCGTCCACGCTGATGCGCAACGGCTCACCGGAAGACACGTCGATCCAAGCTTCAAGCTGTGTGTCCTTAAAG
>JBAQQZ010000056.1:0-1581 GCA_049295615.1 Patescibacteria group bacterium | reverse complement strand
GGGGATACCGCCTCCGTGTGGAGCCCTCGGCCAGCGAGCGCGAGGCCGTCGCCCGGTGGCTCAACCTGCGGGATATCTCTGAAATGTCTGCCGATTTTCAGATGAATCCCATGGGAAAGACCGGACTGGTCCGCGTCAATGGCCGGTTGACGGCGCGGGTGATTCAGTCTTGCGTGGTCACTCTGGCCCCGGTGGAGACGATGGTGGACGAGGAGATTTCCCTCACCTTCGGTCCGTCCGAGGAGGAGGCCGGGGACGAGAGCGAGGAAATTGAAATCGACTTTCACGAGGCCGATCCCCCCGACCCCATCGTCGACGGCGCCATCGACCTGGGGGGGGTGATGGTGGAGCATCTGGCGCTGGGGATCGACCCGTTTCCGCGCGCCGCGGGGGCTGAGTTCGCCCCGCCCCAAGACAAGGTCGAGGCCCCGGAACCCAAGGCGAATCCATTCGCCGTTCTGGCCTCGCTCAAACAAAAAAGGTGAGGGGGGGCAGCATCCTCTTGCCCCGCGTCGCCTTTTTGGCTAATAAACCACCCTTTCCCATTCCGGGTTGAAGCGAGTAGATATTATGGCCGTTCCGAAGAAGAAGACCTCCAAGTCCCGCCGCGACATGCGTCGCGCTCATCACGCCCTGGTCAACGTGACCGGCGCCGAGTGCCCGAACTGCGGCGAAGTGAAGCTGCCGCACCACGTCTGTGGCTCGTGCGGCCACTATGACGGCCGTGAGGTTGTTGCCCAGGCGGAAGCCTAAGCCGTTTCACTGGCTAGGCAGGGGAGTGCGGGTCGGTGAGTACTGCTGTCACCATTTCCATTGATGCCATGGGGGGCGATGCCGCCCCCGACATGGTTGTGGAAGGGGTGCGCATGGCTCATGAGCGCCTCCCCCATGTTCGCTATCTGATGTACGGGGACGCGGCGCGGATCGAACCGTTGCTGGCGCGTTTCCCCGAGATCAGGGGCGTCTGCACCGTCCATCACACCGAAGAATCGGTGTCCATGGAGGCCAAGCCCAGTCAGGTCCTGCGCAACGGGCGCAAGTCCAGCATGTGGCTGGCCGTCGAGGCGGTGCAGAAGGGCGAGGCGGCGGGTATCGTCTCGGCCGGCAATACCGGCGCGCTGATGGCGGTGTCCAAGTTCGTGCTGCGCATGCTGCCGGGCATCGACCGCCCGGCCATCGCCGGTATGTTCCCCACCGTCAAGGGCGAGACGCTGATGCTCGACCTCGGCGCCAACGTCGATTGCAACTCCAACAATCTGGTGGAGTTCGCGGTGATGGGAGAGGTCTATGCCCGCGCCGTTCTCGGCCTGGAAAAGCCCTCCATCGGCCTGCTGAACGTCGGTTCCGAGGACATGAAGGGCAACGATGCGGTCAAGGCCGCCGCCGCCGCGCTGCGTGACTCCCATCTGCCCATCAGCTTCTACGGCTTCGTCGAGGGCAACGACATCTGCGGCGGCACGGTGGACGTGGTGGTGACCGACGGCTTCACCGGCAACGTCGCGCTGAAGGCGATCGAGGGCACGGCCAAGCTCACCTTCCGGTTCGTGAACGATGCCTTCCGGACCTCTACCTTCGCCAAGA
>JBAQQZ010000055.1:0-3701 GCA_049295615.1 Patescibacteria group bacterium | reverse complement strand
CAACTGGCCCAAAGCTGAATTCGACCTAAAGCGGAATTCAGTAGCTTCAGCCTCATTGCCGAGAAGCGGACGTTCAGGACTGGTACATCAGGCGGGTATATCCGCTGCTACAACGAGAAGAGAATCAAGATTCCTTGGGTTCACTTAGCCCCATCGAGTTCCGGGCAAGCCTCGGGATCGTCACTTAACCAGTCCAAGTTTTGCGCTGCACCCCATAACTGTCAATTTTCGGTCGGCGATAGCAGGTGAGCACTAAATCAGAGTTGAATTTTCTAAAGAATATGTATAAATGCATTGTGATATGCTTAATGCATGAAAAAAGAAGAGCTCGCCGCACGCACTGAACAGGCTAAGAGAATATGTAAAGCCCGTGGCATCACACAGTCGCAAATTGCCGGCGATTTGGGAGTTAGTCAGTCGCAGGTAAGCCGCATTCTGAAAGGGCAAGGTTTAAGAGCGTCTCGTCTTGCCGAAGAAGTCTGTCTATATGTCGAGAGATTTAAAGAGGGCGTGACGGCTGATGCGGTAAGACGCAATGACGAACTGGTAGACGCATTGATCGCGACGTGGGATGGCTCTGCAACTCACGCCAGGGCGCTGTCGTCCGTAATCAGATCGTTATGCGCGTTGGGTCCAAGCAAACTAAGCAACTCAACTGAGGGTGCGGATGTATGAGTATTTTCCGACCTTTAGTATTGCCGGACGAGTTGGATCTCAGCTATCTCGGGCGGATAATGCGGATCAATCGCTTCCAAACTGTAAAACAAGCGGTGTCAGCCATGGCTGGTAGTGTGGGGTTGGCGCACTTGTCGCGTCGCGAACTATCATGTTTGGAGCTCCTGAGTTTGACTGGCGGCATGTCCTTGGAAGCGTTTGCGCAGAAACATTCCACAATTCCCTTGCGGCGTGCAATCACTTCCGCAATGCCGAATCTTCCTCACGGGAGCCCAACTCGTCGTTCATTACTGTACAACTTTGGTATGGTTGCAGTTCGCACAGGTGCCTATTTCTGCGCGACGTGTGCCCATAAAGACTTGTCGAAGCACGGGTGTGGGTATTGGCGTCGCTCGCATCAAGTGCCAGGCCAATTCTGGTGCCAAGAACACCTTACGCCTCTGAACTATGTTGAGAACAATGATGCATTTCTCAGTTGTACATCGAGTTACCAAGAGGGCGCTCTGGCAGTCCCTCGCGATTGGGCTGAGACAGCTGCAAACAACGAATTCGTGTTGCGATACATAGATGTAGTGTTGGGCTTGATTAAGCGCGAGTTGCCTCTAGACGTCAAAACAGTCGCCCGTGCATTGAAAAAGCAAGCTACGGCACTTGGGTTGAATACTGTAGCTGCACCTGTAAAAAACAAACCATTGCTAAGTGACCGAATAAAAGACTGTTTTCCTGCTAACTGGCTGGCCAACGTTGTTCCCAGCATAGTGGGAAAGGAGACCGGGAAGATTTTGAATCGCGTTGACGGCGTTCTCTACATGGCTACTTCAGCGTCTTCAGTTTGGTCCTACATTTTGGCGGCAACTGTATTGTATGAATCGGCGGAAAACGCTCTAAAAGGTCTGGTTTCGGCTCAAGTGGACTTTGCTGAGATGCCAAGAATTAGGAACAGCAAACAGTACGTTGAACTGGATTCCAATGCACTTTCAGCTACGTATGTTGAATGTAATGGTCACCACACACTTGTCGCAGAGCGATTGGCGCTTCCGCTACATCGGACACGTGCTGTTCTTCGGGCGGCAGGTCTACCTAACTTAATTGGTGATACCTCAAAAGTGAAAAATTACAAGGCGGCTGCAGTTGCCTTCCATATTCAAGAAAAATCATTCGACGAGAGCGCGCGTGTTGGGGGACTGACAGCGTCAGAGATGTCTTCTCTACTTCGGTGTTCCGGCGTCAATTTCAAGACAACGCTCGTAGCAATGGCTGGAACTCGAAGAGTGCGAGGAACTGGCATAAAGCGTACAAAAGGATTTATGCCTCAAGAGGCCCAAGTTTTCTTTGGCTGAACGATGGGTAAAACTGATTTAGGGCAGTGATATGAAGGGGGCATTCAGTGGAACATGAGCAATTCGCTAATGGAAAGCACAAGTGAGCCTCACTATTTTTCGACAATCTGAATTCAAATGGCAGCGAGTGATCGCACTGGAATTTATCGAGATCCATGTCATTTTCAAACTTTGACAACGCAAAGACGGAGTCGTTGGATGTGGTTCTGAATTTGTTTTCAAACTTTGCCACACGAATTCAGACAATAGATAGGGTGTCGTCATAGCTACGGCGTTTCAAACTTTGACACTGAGGACCTGTGGGAGAGGTGCGTGATTGCGCGTCTTGTAGTGCTTTGTTCGGCGGATCACTTTCAAGAATCGGATGCACTCGTAGAATCAGTTGGCGTATTTCGCGCCGCGGACCTCCCCAATTTCCCCAATCCATCCATGTTTTACGCCTCTCTGAAAACCATCCATCTGTTGTCGATCATTGTCTGGCTGGGCGGCATGGTGTTTGTCCAGTTCTTTTTGCGACCTGCCGTGGCCAAGCTGGAAGCGCCCGAGCGCGTGCGTTTGATGCACGATGTGCTGGGCCGTTTTTTCAATGCTGTCATGGTTGCGGCGGGGCTGGCTCTGGCCAGCGGGGTCTGGATGGTGGGCCGGATGGCGCGACAAATGGCTCAGTCGGGCGTCAAGTTCAATATGCCGATTGAGTGGATGGTGATGGCGCTGTTGGGCGTGCTTATGGTGGCCATTTTTGGCCATATCCGTTTTGCTTTGTACAAACGCCTCACACGGGCGGTGACGGCAGCGGCCTGGCCTGCCTGTGGCGCGGCGCTTGCAAGCATCCGTTTGTGGGTGATGGTGAATCTGGCTATTGGTGCGGTGATTGTGATCGTTACGCTGATGGGCGCATCGAGCTGATACGCCGCTGCCCATGAATCCCGACGCAAAAAAGCTTTGGCGCGCACCGCGCTGGGCGCTGGCTGTCTTGCTGGCGGTGCTGGGCATGCTGGGGCCCTTTTCGATTGACACGTATATTCCGGCTTTTTCAGGGATTGCCCAGTCCCTGGGTGCTACGCCCGTGGAGATGCAGCAGACCTTGTCGGCCTACCTGTTCGGTTTTGCTTTCATGAGCCTGTTTCATGGTGCGATTTCTGACAGTCTGGGGCGCAGGCCGGTTGTTTTGTGGGGCTTGGCGGCCTTTACGCTGGCATCTGCGGGTTGTGCGCTGTCCCAAAGCATCGGTCAGTTGGTATTTTTCCGGGCCATGCAGGGCTTGTCCACCGGGGCGGGTATTGTGGTGGCACGTGCGGTAGTGCGTGACATGTTTGCGCCTACCGAGGCCCAGAGGGTGATGAGCCAGATCACGATTTATTTTGGCGTGGCCCCGGCGATTGCGCCCATCATTGGCGGCTGGCTGTTCGTGCATCTGGATTGGCACAGCATTTTCTGGTTTCTGACGGGCGTGGGCATCACGCTGTGGATTGCCAATTTCAAGTTATTGCCCGAGACGCTGCATGTCACCCACCGCCAGCCCTTCAAGGTCAGCAACCTGATGCAGGGCTATTGGCAACTGGGGCTGGACCCGCGTTTTCTGCTGCTGGCGCTGGCCAGTGGCGTGCCCTTCAATGGGATGTTCCTGTACGTGTTGTCGGCGCCGGCTTTCCTGGGCGAGCACCTGGCGCTGGCTCCGACGCAGTT
>JBAQQZ010000054.1:0-16728 GCA_049295615.1 Patescibacteria group bacterium | reverse complement strand
GGAACCGACCGAGGAAGAAGACACGCTCGTCGTGACGCCCGAAGACGTCGACGACGAGACCTGTGAACCGCTGCTCGAGCCCGTGACGGCGCTCGAGCTGGCGGTCGTCATGTCATCGGTGCCAGGCGAGGAATCGCCGGCATCGCCGAAGACATTGGGACCACAACCGAGCACGAATGCCGCAAGAGCCGCGAACAGAGCGTTGTTCATTTTTTCTATTTCTCCTGATTGTCGAGGGACGTTTGACTGCGTGACTTGCGAGGAGAATTCCTCGATGAGATACACCTTGCGACAAGATATATCCGGTCGAAAGAATCTTGAGCTTTGACTGAACAATATAGCACAAAAATGAGGTTTTGTCAATGCGGACAGGAGGATATTTTGGCTAATAGTAGCGAAATATATTTCGCTGGGTTGAGCAAAAAATATAAACCCTAAAGATTGACAGAATGTCCATTTTTTGGTCTAATCAGCCATCCCTGCAAATAGTGCAGGGGAAACCTTCACAAATAGGAGGACCATGAACGCATTCGATGCTTGCATCAAAGCAGGCGAAAACCTCGTGACGGACAACCCATCCATCCCGATGCTCCAGCGATTGCTCCGTGCGGCGAAACGTATGAGCGAAGCCGCTTCACCCGCAGCCTACGCGTTACGGGAACGCCAAGAGGAGGCCGTCGGGCAATTCAAAAACTACTTGGACGACATGGTCGGCGATCCCGACCTGGGCGAGAGTCCACATTTCGCGCGGATCATCCAACCGCCGCGTACGGGAAAAACCGTGATCGCTGGCCATCTGATCGGCGCGACGGGGCTCTCGAGCCTGTTCATCGTCCCATCGAGGCAGCTCGTGGGACAGGTCGCCGCGGAACTGCGCAAGATGCTCCCAGAGACGCCCGTCGGTATGTATTACGGCGAAGAGAAAAGCGTCGTCGAGCGAGGCGTCAATGTGTGCACGTACCAGATCCTGATCCAGCGCTGGGAAGATGGCACATTGCCCGATACGCTGAAGAGCGTGGCCCTCGTATTTGCCGACGAAGGGCATCACGCGATGACGGCAAAGAGGATGACATTCCTGCGCAAGGCTTTTGATGAGCGCTGCATCCGCGTTGCGCTCACGGCTACGCCGGACTTCAACCTCGACCGGACGCTGTCGCAATTCTTCCCGCAGCTCATCCATGAGATCACGCTGCCAGAAGCGATCGAGCTCGAAATGCTTGCGCCATTGCGCGTATGGGTTGCCGAAGTCGACGCCGATGGTTCGGTGGTCACGATCGCGCAAGGCGACTACCAAGAGGCGGTCTTGGGACGGCTCATGTCCGCAGCCCCGTTCTTCAAGGCAGTCGAGGCCTTCCGCTACCTTCCGGAGAACCGTCGGCTCGGCACGATCATCACCTGCGTCTCACGGCAGCAGGCGTATGATTTGGTGAACTACCTGGAGGCACACCGGCCGAAGGGCGCACCGCGTCCGCAGCTTATCCTCTCCGAGACGCCGCAAGATGTACGGGAACGCACGCTTGAGCAATTCGAGCGCGGCGAGCCAGGCGATATCGACACGCTGGTCGTCGTCGGCGTACTGATCGAAGGCTGGAGCTCTCTCCACTGCAAGGTGCTGATCGACCTCGCGCCGACCATCTCGCGTGTATTGGCGACCCAGAAGTTCTGTCGCGTGCTGACCCGCGACGGCGAGACCGAAGCACGCATCTATCAGATCGTACCGCAAAAGTTGCCGCAAGGCGTGATGATGCCGATGGACATCCTGGCCCCGTCGCTCGAAAGCTATGAGGCAGGCGAGCTCATCACCTCAAAGCACGCCTCCCAGGCCATTCCATCGGGGAGCCGTTTGCGACATCCACGCATCCATCCCATCACCGGCGTCGAGCTCAAGAGCCGCATCCTGATGACCCACAAGGTACGCCGGCACCAGCTCAAACCGAGCGACATTGTCGGCGTGCGCCGTGTGCTGGCCTCCTGCCCGGACTTCAACGAGGAAAAGCCCCAACACGCCTGGACGTTCCGCTCGCTGATGTTTAACAACCCGCTGTTCGTGGGTCGGGGCGACAGCCTGCTGCGATTTTGCGGATGCCACGCCACGCCGCCAGGCTACCGCAAATTCCTGATGAAGTACGCGCCAGACGCAGCCGCGAACCTCATGTACCGTCGCGACAGTATCCTGCAGGAATTCGCGACGTGCATGGACGAATACGCCGACCTCGCACAACGTCTCAACGACAAGGCCGGATATCTGCTCCATTCCGCCTCATCCGCCTGCCGCAAGACGTGGTGGAACGAGGCGCCGGAGGATATTTGGGAGAGGATGGAGGAATATGATGAAGCCATGCTGTGGTGTATAGGCATGCCTCAGCTGACGCCGATCGAGCAGAAGGTCATCGGCTGGCGATTCGGCTTCATCCCGTTCGAACACCCGGTGTCGTATCCGACGAAAGAGGAAAACGTCTCGCTCCGCGACATCGGGAAAGCCTACAACCTGAGTCATGAACGGATTCGACAATTCCAAGAGCACGCACTGGCAAAACTGAGGAAATTCGGCTCTGCCCAACTCGAAGATTTCAACCGGCGGGCAGAAGCCTTGGCCGCCACCTCAATGCGGCCTGCGATCGAAAAGGGTTCGCCGCCCGATCTGCTTATGAAACAAATCCGGGAGTACGGGACCGAGCGCTACCAGCGACTCATCGAGGACGTGCTCGCCTGCCCGCCCTCCAACGCCGTGTCCTTGCCTCCACGGCCGGCTCAACCGCCCGTGGATGCAGAAGAGTACCCTCCGGGGATGTCTGGAGAGTACTACCTCCGTCAGCAAATCGAAGCGTACGGCGAGGGTAGGTACGACTCACTGGTCTTCGATGTGTTTCATCGGGGCCGGTAAATCAACCCCTCGAGGGGCGTCCGTTACAGGACGCCCCTCTTTTTTATACATGGACACCTACGCCAAAAACCCGTAAGATTCTTGCGCTATGGCACAACGCACCCGCGTCCGATTTGCCCCATCTCCAACCGGATTTTTGCATATCGGCGGTTTGCGGACGGCCTTGTATAACGAACTTCTCGCGAAACACGACGGCGGCGATTTTTTGCTGCGCATCGAAGACACGGATCGTTCGCGCTTGGTCGAAGGAGGCATTGAGAACATCTGCCGCTCGTTGCAAGCATGCGACGTCGAACCGAATGAAGGCGTCTGGCTCGACCAAAAGGGGAATGTCATCCAGCGTGGGGAATATGGGCCGTACATCCAGTCTGAACGAAAGGACGGACACCAGCTCTACGCAAAAAAGCTGATCGAGATGGACAAAGCGTATTACTGTTTCTGCACGCCGCAGCGGTTGGAAGAATTGCGTAACGCGCAGCAAGCCGCCGGCAAACCAACGATGTATGACGGCAAGTGCCGATCCGTGCCGGTCGCTGAGGCGGAGAAACGGATTGCCGGAGGAGAGGCGCACGTCGTGCGGCTGAAACTCCCGAAGCAAGGGAATGTCACGATGTGGGATATGATCCGCGATGACATCACGTTTGAGTGGGCGTTGATCGATGACCAAGTCATCATCAAGTCCGACGGCTTCCCGACGTACCACCTTGCCGCAACCTGTGACGACCATGACATGCTGATCACGCACGTGATCCGCGGCGAAGAGTGGCTGTCTTCGACGCCGAAACATTTGTTCATCTACGAAGCATTTGGCTGGACGCCACCGAAGTTCGCGCACCTACCGCTACTCTTGAACAGCGACCATTCCAAACTGTCGAAACGCCAAGGTGATGTCGCGGTGCAAGATTATTTGGATAAAGGCTACACGCCGGAAGCGCTGCTGAACTTCGTCGCATTGCTCGGCTGGAACCCGACGGGTGACCGGGAAATTTACGGCCATGTAGAACTTGCGCAACAATTTGACGTGACCAAGGTCAATAAATCCGGCGCCGTGTTCAACATCGAGAAGCTAGATTGGCTGAATGAACAGTATCTTCGGACAATGCCAGTCGAGCTCTATCTTTCGCTCACGCACAAGTTTGTCGAAGACAAAGATAACGACCACCAATTCGTAGAGCGCTGCCTACTCCTCGTCCGTGACCGCGTACGCGTACCACAGGATGTCATAGCGTTGACCGAGCAACTGTTCAAAGACACCTTTGATTTCAAGGACGCGTCGCTGACGTGGAAAACACAGTCCAAACAAGAAGCGGCAGAACGCTTGAATGGGATCCTCGGCATGCTGTCGGCGTTACCAGATTCTGACTTCATGCCGCCAGGCGGACGGACGGCGCTTGAACTCGACGTGAAGGATTTCATCGGCGAAAAAGGCTGGGGGAATGGCGACACCTTGTGGCCGTTACGCGTTGCTCTGTCTGGCCAAGAAAAATCGCCTGGACCGTTTGAATTGATGGAAACCTACGGCAAAGAACGGAGTTTGCGCCGGATCAAGGATGCGATTGCAAAACTCGAAGGGCTGGCCTGACATTCGTCGGCCAGGCATACTATCCAGACAACGGATGCGTAAAATCCCTGTAGCTACTTTCGCGCTTTTGGCGCTCGTGACCGGTGCGAGTGCGGGTTTTGCGTTGCCGCAGAAAATCCAAGCCCAGCAAGTGGGCCCGAGCCTAACCGCCGCAGAGGCACCGACGACAGATACGGGTGCGACCACGACCGATACGACGGCAACAGATGACACCAGCAAGATCGGCGCGCTGAACGACCAAGTCAAGAGCAAGGATGACCAAGTCAACCAGTTGCAAGGGATCATCGACACCTACGAAAAAAACATTGCGGATGAGGAAAACCAAAAAGCGTCGCTGACGAACGAAGTACAGTTGCTCGACAACCAAGTCATCAAAAAACAGTACGACATCCAACAGACGCAAACCGAGCAAGAGGAAACCCAACTCCAGATCCAAGCACTGAACGACCAGATCGAGCTCGACAGCCAGCACTTAGTCGTCCAAAAAGACGAGGCTTCAGACTTGATCCGCAGCATCCACCAAGAAGACGGCATCGGCCCGCTCGAAGTCTTGCTGACGCAGAAATCGCTGTCCGCGTTTTTCGACAAGCTGGAAGAGGACAAGCGCCTCGAAAACGATTTGGATGATGCGATGAACCGCTTGACCGACGCCAAGAGCGCGCTCCAAAAAGACCAAAAAGACCTGTCTGACAAGAACATCGCGCTCACGCAACAAGCGCAACAACTGTCGCAGGAACAGCTCGCATTGCAGGCACAACGCAACTTCAAGGCCGCCATGGTGACGCAGACGGGCTCGGACGAAGCGCAATTTGAGCAGATGCTGAACGAAGTCCAAGCGGAACAACAGACAACCTCCAACGACGTGTCTGACATCGAATCCAAGCTCAAAGACAAGCTCGACAACATCAACCAAGAATTGGCGCAGGGCCAATCATTGCTGACCTGGCCGGTTGATCCCACTAACGGCATCACCTGCCGTTTCCACGACCCAAATTACCCATTCAACAACTTATTCCCGCATCCGGGCATTGACCTCGCGGTGCCTGTCGGGACGCCAGTCCATGCCGCCGCATCCGGCTACGTGGCATGGAACAAGACGGGGCACGATTATGGCAACTACACGATGGTCATCCACCCTGGCGGCATCGCGACGGTGTATGCGCATTTGTCCCAATTCTTGGCGAAACCGGATAGTTACGTGCAAGTCGGTGACGTGATCGGATTGTCTGGCGGCAAACCCGGCGCGCCTGGCGCTGGCCTCACGACCGGCCCGCACCTCCATTTTGAAGTGCGACAAAACGGAATTCCCGTCGACCCGGAAAACTACGAACCAACCATCCCGGATAACGATTTCTATTCCTGCGCGATCAGTGATTAATCATCCATTGTCATTGCGAGCATATACCAAAAAGCGAAGCAACCTTGAACCCGCAGCCGTAGCGCTCAAGATTTCTTCGCGTTAGCTTATGCTCACAACGACAATTTAGACCGCAATCGGCTGTCGGATTTCAGCAATGATCGCATCGAGGTCAGCCATCGTCGTGACGCGCACGAGCTTGGCACGGACATCCTTAAAATCAATCCACGGCATGGACTGTGACAATTCTTTTTTGAAATAGTAGGGGAGATGCTTGCGCAACTTCACGAGGCCTTTGTCGCCATAACGGTCGATATGCCATTGCGCATGTTGCCGGACGACGGCGAGACGTTCATCGAACGTCGGCGCGACGACGGGCGGATGCGTATCTGGTGACAAGCCATGCAACAATTCGCCGAAGAACCACGGGTTGCCGAGGAAGCCACGACCGATCAACACGCCATCGGCACCAGAGCGACGCAGTGCATCCTTCGCGGTTTCGACAGACGTGATATCGCCGTTCACCAAAACGGGGAGTGACGTGTTCTTGCGCGCTTCACCGACGCGGTCCCAATTTGCGACGCCGCTATAGCCTTGCTCTTTCGTGCGGCCATGGATTGAAATGAGCGATGCGCCGGATTGTTCGAGGACTTTCACGAAATCGAGGACGTCCGTGTCGGCACTCCAACCCAAACGCGTCTTCACGCTGATCGGGACGCTGACTGCAGCTTTCATTTTTTTGATGATGGCACTCGCACGTTCCGGCTCTTTGATCAAAAAAGCGCCGTTAAAATTCGACACGATGTTGTAGACTGGGCATCCCATGTTGATGTCGATGCCGTCGGGGTGGAACTTCTCTTCGATGATGCGCGCGGCCTCTGCCATTACGTCTGGTTCTGACCCGAAGATTTGCTGGATGAGCGGACGCTCGCGTTCGTCAAAACGCGCCATCTCAAGCGTCTTTGGGTTCATGCGCACCACGGCTTCCGCCGACACCATCTCGCGGAACATGAGCGGTGCGCCATGCTCTTTGCAGATAAGGCAAAACGGCAGGTCGGTCATGTCTGCCATGGGCGCGAGCGCCACCATTGGGCGCAGCGATTTCTTCCAATCGATCATGGCCGGAAGATATCCGATTTCATGATAAAAATCAATGCCCCGACGAATTGCCGGGGCATTGGATCTTCTTGTTGTGATGACGGACTACGCCTTTGCGGCAGGTGCAGGAGCAGGAACTGCGACCGGAGTCGACTTGAGCGAGCGGTACAAATTGATGTTCCAGCAGAGCGTGAAATACGCGACAAGCACAGCCAAGGCGGCATGCAGCAGGTCACTGATCACGACGCCGACGACAGACAAACCGACCGCGCTGACGACAAGGTTAATGATCCCGATGACAATCCCACACACGATCTCAAGCAGGATGATCCACAACACGGCCATCATGAACCGGCCGAACACGCCCCACCAGCGCCCTTTCACGAGATTGAACGACGAGACAGGCCCAGACCATACGCCTTTGCCATTCGCGATGATTTCGTATGATGCGAACATGAAGGCGACTGCCAACCATATACCAGGCAAAATGAACACCAAGAAACCGACGCCGCACAGCAACCCGATGATGATCCCGGCGACCAAGAGCTGGATAGCGGTCATCCAGAAGCCCGTGATTTTCGTGCCGTTCGGCATCACCTTCACCAGTAGTCCACGCATCAAACCGACGACAACCAAAAAACTACCCACCGACCCGATAAAAATGAGCGGGATGTACCAGCTTGAGTGGGGTTCACTCATCATCATACGATCCATACCGGCCAGGGGAACTTGTGACGTGACCCAATACAGGATGACGAATTGCACGGCCGCCATGCCGCCAAGCCACATCCACAGGCCTTTCACATTATCCTGCATGAGCTTCATGGTTGACTTACGGAGATCTGACGTTGAAATGAGGTTTGATGCCATATGTTTGGAGGATGATAGCACATCTTGCAAAACTGTCACGCGGGCGCTAGGGGGCTTTCGGCGGCACGGGCCAGATGGCCACGTTGAAGCTGAAGCAGGCGTTGCCGATCCCATGCGACCAGACTGCAGGCTGGCCAGGAACCGAGGCAGGCTGGACCACCGAAACAGTTCCAGGCTGCTGCGGACCGTTCGTCGTATCCGTCTGAAAAACCGCGCACAGTTGGTATGCAGTCGAACTCACGGCTTGATAGCCGTATTCTTGCGTCGATTGCGGGTCGATGATCGATGAAATATACGTATTCGGCTCTGACCGCAATGCATCAAGCGTCGGCGGCAACATGTAACGTCCGTTGGCGTTGTAATACTGGTCGATGGCAGATGAGATCGATTGCAAGTCATTCGCGCGTTGTTGATCCAGGCGTGTGGCGCGTTCCTGCGACGGTGAGCCGACAACCATAAAACCCGTCACGATCGCGGCGATGACAGAAAGGATGATGACGGCTTGAAAAAGAACTGCTGGTTTGAACTTCATATCAGGCTTTTTCTTCTTTCCGCAAATCCCACAAGTAATAGCCAAAGATCACGCCCGCGATGACGCCGACGACCAACACTTTCAAGATGAACCGCAACGTGAGTTCGCCGCCGAGCAAGTTGAAGACCAGCGTGATCAAGTCGCCGATGATGACACCCGCCGCGATGAACAGTGTGATGTACGTCAGCCATTTGCGGATCTTCGAGCTGCGCTTGTCCGGGTCTTTCGCGATCTCCCTGGCGACCAGCCATGAGACAAAATAAAACACGGGGAAGGCGATGATGAGCGACGACGTGCTAAAACGGATCGCATCCAAATTTGTGTTCGCGCCGAGCAACGCATCCGGCAGCCAGTTGTTGATGTATTGGAACAACAGCGTCCCAAAACTGACGGCGCTGATGTAGAGCGTCAAAAACATCACGAGATACAAGAACGCTTCGCGTGCATTCAGGTACGGCCGGCGGCGCGGGACTGGGACTTCAGACGAAATCTCGGCGTAGGCGTTCAGCGCTTGGCGGACTTCATCTTCTTGCCAACCCGCTTTCTTGAGGTTGTCCTTGATGGTTTTGCGCGAAACGCCTTTGGCGAGCGCATCGTGGACGTAAAGGGAAAGTTCGGAGGACATATCTAGAGATAGAATAGCACAAAAATTCGTCGTCCCCGCAGAGGCGGGGATCCAGCCTCGATCGGCAGACTTGGACTGGGTTCCCTCCTTCGAGGGAATGACAAAGAAAGAAAAACGCGCTAACCTTTGACGACAATGCCTGATTTCCAGATCCATCTCCCATACCAGCCATCCGGCGACCAGCCGCAAGCTATTGATAAGCTGGCGGATGGCGTGGAGCGCAAAATGCGCTTCCAAACGCTGCTTGGTGCGACCGGTACAGGTAAAACGTTCACCATCGCGAACGTTATTCAGAAAGTCCAAAAACCGACACTCGTCATCGCGCACAACAAGACGCTGGCCGCGCAGCTCACGAACGAGTTCCGCGAATTTTTTCCGCAGAACGCGGTCGAGTATTTCGTTTCATATTACGACTACTATCAACCGGAAGCGTACATTCCACGGTCGGATACCTACATCGAGAAAGAGGCGATGATCAACCAGGAGATCGACCGTTTGCGACACAGCGCAACGCAAGCACTCCTGACACGCAAGGACGTGATCATCTGCGCATCCGTCTCGTGCATCTACGGCCTTGGCGCGCCGGCGGCGTATGCGGAGACTGCGATCCACGCCAAAGTAGGGGATGACGTACGGCGTGAAAATATTTTGACGCGGTTGGTCGAGATGCAATACGTCCGCATTTCGAATACGGATCTCGTGCGCGGTTCATTCCGCTCGATCGGCGGCGTGCTTGAAATCATGCCGGCGAGCGAAGAAGTCGTCTATCGAATTGAAGCCCCGCGCGGCGTGATCGAAGCGATCATTCCCGTTGACCCAGTCACACGCAAACACAAACACGAAACGCAAGACGTGTGGATTTTTCCCGCAAAGCACTTCGTGACGCTCGGTCCGGAACGCGAACGCGCCATCGTTGCCATCCGCAAAGAACTCGATGAGCGGCTCAAATGGTTTGAGAAAAACGGCAAGCTCCTCGAAGCCGAACGCCTCGACCGTCGGACGAAGTTCGATCTGGAAATGATGGAGAACCTAGGCTATTGCAACGGCATCGAAAACTATTCGCGGCACTTGTCTGGACGCAAAGCTGGTGCGCCTCCGGACACCTTGTTCGCGTATTTCCCGGATGACTTTTTGCTGGTGGTCGACGAATCGCACGTCACCGTACCGCAGCTTGGTGGGATGTATGAAGGTGACCAGTCACGCAAGAACACGCTGATCGATTACGGTTTCCGCTTGCCGAGCGCCAAAGACAACCGGCCAATGCAGTTCCACGAATTGGAAGAACGGTTCCGCGAAGTCATCTTCGTGTCTGCGACGCCGAGTCGGTATGAATACGAACATTCGGACCAGATCGTCGAGCAAATCATCCGCCCGACAGGTCTTGTTGATCCAGAAATCATCATTCGTCCGATTACGCCAAAGAAGGCGAGCAAAGGACATCCGGAGACGGAATCGCAGGTCGATAACGCGATTTATCGCATCGGCGAAGTTGTGAAACGTGGCGATCGCGTGCTCGTGACGACGCTGACGAAAAAGATGGCGGAAGACTTGTCCGGCTATCTGATCGAAAAGAAGATCAAGTCACGATTCTTGCATTCCGATATCGACACCATCGAACGTCTCGAAATCCTGTCCGAATTCCGTCGCGGCACGTACGACGTGATCGTCGGCGTGAACTTGCTGCGTGAAGGTCTCGACCTGCCGGAAGTCGCACTCGTCTGCATTTTGGATGCGGACAAGGAGGGTTTCTTGCGCTCGGACGTTTCGCTCATCCAGACCATCGGTCGTGCAGCGCGTAACGTCCGTGGTCAAGTCGTGCTGTACGCGGACAGAATGACTGGCTCCATGAAACGCGCAATTGCGGAGACGGAACGCCGCCGCGAAAAACAACTCGCCTATAACAAACTCCACGGCATCACGCCGACGAGTATCATCAAGGCGATCAAGGACTTGCGCAAAGAACTCGGCCTCTCGATGGAACCCAAGAACGTGAAAGATATTTTGAAGCTGGAGCTTTCGGCGGAGACGCACGACCTCAAGACCGTGTTGAAGCAAAAAGAAATCGAGATGAAAGCGGCATCAAAAGACCTGCAATTCGAACTGGCCGCAATCTTGCGCGATGAGATCGCACAGCTTTTGAAAGAAATCAAAGTACGCGACAAAACGGGATCAGCGTTGCCGGTTGCGTCGGAGGAAAAGATGCGGAAGAGACAGCCGAGGCACGGGAGAGCGAGATAAGGTATGAGCGGTATTTTTGATTTAGTAGATCGTTTCTCTGTTCCAGCCTTACTCTGTTCTGTTTTTATTCTTATTTTAGCGACTATTGTTCATTCTATTTCCAAATCGGATAAAATAATAAAGAGTGAGAAGTTGCGGAGAACCATAAAAATCATAAGCCGTGTTGTGGCAATATGTGCACTCTTGCTTACTGCAATTTTCGGATTCAGCATTATTCTATATTTATTAACAAGCGATCGGCTTAACTGACGTCATCCCCGCGGAGCGGAGATCCACCCAGCATGCCGTTCTACGTCTATTTCATGGCAAGTGAATCAGGAACGTTATATACCGGCGTAACGAATGATCTTCGACGTCGTGCATACGAGCACAGAGAAGGGTTAACGGAAGGATTCACAAAGAAATATGGATGCAAAAAGCTCATCTACTTTGAAGAAACTGAAAGCGTCCAAACGGCTATCACAAGAGAGAAACAGCTAAAGAATTGGAACAGAAGCAAGAAAGAACATCTCATCATGGGTTTCAATCCTCAATGGATCGATCTGTACGATCGGCTCTGAAATTCCGTCGTTCCGACCGAGGAGTCAGACGACGAGCGGAGGAATCCCTTCGTTTCGGCATGAGATCGAAGGGATCCCTCGGCTTCGTCGGACTTCGCTCGGGATGACGAAGTGGAGAATGACGAAACTATACGCCTGTTGTAAGGTCTCTCCATGGACGCCGTTGAAGACATCAAATCGCGGCTGGATGTCGCGGATATCGTGTCGGAATACCTGCCGCTGAAACCGGCGGGCAGTGGCAGTTTTCGGGCGTGTTGCCCGTTCCACCAGGAGAAGACGCCGAGTTTTTATGTGAACCGACCGCGTCAGTCGTGGCATTGTTTTGGGTGCGACCAAGGCGGCGACATCATCTCGTTCATCGAGAAAATGGAGGGAATGGAATTCCGCGAAGCGTTGGAACTCTTAGCACAAAAGGCCGGTGTCGAGTTGCCGCAATTCGACATGAAGAAGTCGTCGGAGAAAAAACGGCTGTATGAGGTGAACGACCTTGCGGCGAAATATTTCCACGCACAACTCATCCAATCGTCGGATGCCGAGGTCGCGCGCGCGTACGTGAAGAAGCGGGGATTGGATGACCTCACGACCGACGTCTGGCGCATTGGCTATGCGCCTGAAGGTTGGCGAGGGTTGTCTGATGCGCTGAAAGCCAAAGACGTGACGGAAACTGAACTCGTAAACGCCGGTCTCGCGCTCAAGAGCGACCGCGGTGGCGTGTACGACCGTTTCCGTGGGCGGTTGATGTTCACGATCTGCGACGTGCATGGGAATGTCGTCGGATTTACGGGACGCATCCTCGTCCAAGATTCGCAGGAAGGAAAATACGTAAATACGCCGGAAACGATCGCGTATAAAAAAAGCCGCGTGCTCTACGGCCTCGACAAGGCCAAAGGCGAAATCAAACGGCAAGACCTCGCGGTCATCGTTGAAGGCAACATGGACGTGGTGTCATCGCACCAATTCAACATCAACAACGTCGTCGCTTCTTCTGGCACGGCGCTCACTGAAGAACAGCTCTCGCTCATCAAACGCTTCTCTACGAACTTGGCAATTGCGTTTGATGCGGATGCGGCTGGGAACGCGGCGACGGTGCGCGGACTCGATCTTGCACGTTCGCTTGATTTCAACATCCGCATCATCACGCTTCCGCCTGAAGCCGGAAAAGACCCGGATGATGCCGTGCGGAAAAACCCGGAACTATGGAAGCAAGCGATCAAAGATGCGCTGCCTGTCGTCGAATGGCTATACCGCAACGCGTTCCGCGGGGAAGATTCATCCACGCCAGAGGGAAAGAAGAAGATTGCGGCGGCGTTCATGCCGGAGTTGCAACGCATCCCGAATGCCGTGGAACGTGATGCCTGGGTGACGCGACTCGCGAAAGACCTAGGTGTATCTGATGATGCGCTGCGCGATGTGCTGCGGGCAACGCGTCCGGTAGGGGCAGGCCTTGCGCCTGCCCGTTCGGCCGGCCGGATAGGGCACCCACAAGGGGTGCCCCTACCGGAAAAACCCGCCAAATCCCGCAAAGACGAGATCGTGGAGCGCGTGCTGGCGATCGTTGCTCTCAAACCGGAGCTGGAACCCCTTGTCCGAAAGGCGTTACCGGAGTATGATCTGCCGGACACGACCGACGAACTTTTAAACTACCTCGCGGTCCTTGCAGACCGTGAATTCCAGGACCAATCGCTTGCCGCGCTCACCACCGAGCTGGAGCAAGCGTGCCGCATGTTGGGCGAGCTTCGGCTCACCCATTCACGCACGGACCTGGAGCAACAAATGCGCGAAGCGGAACGGGTCGGCGACACCGCCAAGATCAACGAACTGCTGGCGCAATTTCAATCATTGAATTCTTAAATGCCTCCCATCTTGGCGGACCCGGGTTACCGGATCCTCTGCCGTTTGGGGACGCACTCTCTATGGCCAACGCCAAGAAGAACGACAAGAAAAAATTTCACGCCAAGTCGCACATGTCGAAACCGAAACCTAAGGCCAAATCCAAACCAACCCAAATAAAAAAACCTGCCGGCAAGCAAAAGCCGCAGGCCAAACAACCGCAGAAACACGAGCACCAGCAAAAGACGGGGCCGTATGTGAAAACGCCGCCGCCTTCGCAGGAGGTTTTGGATAAGCTATTCGACAAGGCACGTTCGCGCGGCTTCATCACCGAGAACGAGATTTTGTACATCTTCTCGGATATCGAGGATTACATCCCGACGTATGAAGCGTTCATTGACCGTCTCGATGCAGCGGGTATCGGCGTGGTGGAAATGAAAGAGGGAATCCTCGGCCGGACGAAGGAACGCCACGAGCAGATGGAATTGCTGCATAGCGCGGAAGACAAGCGCGGCAAGATCGACCCGTTTGATCTGACCGCCGACTCGATCCAGATGTACTTGCGCGAGATCGGCAAGATCCCGCTGCTCACCGCCGAAGAAGAAATCGCGCTCGCCAAACGCAAGGAGCGAGGCGAAAAGGAAGCGGAAAAGAAACTCATCGAGGCCAACTTGCGCCTCGTGGTTTCGATCGCCAAGAAGTTCATGGGCAAGTCGTTGTCGTTGCTCGACTTGATCCAAGAGGGAAACATCGGCTTGTTCCGCGCCGTGAAGAAATTCGAATACCGCAAAGGCTACAAGTTCTCAACATACGCCACCTGGTGGATCCGCCAAGCGATCACGCGCGCGCTAGCGGACCAAAGCCGCACGATCCGCATCCCGGTGCACATGGTCGAGACGATCAACAAGTTCCAGCAGATCGAACGCCAACTGATCCAAGACCTCGGCCGCGAACCGTTGCCCGAAGAAATCGCCGCAGAAATGGGCGAGGACGTCGATAAGGTACGCCACATCATCAAGATCTCGCAAGACACGGTGTCACTTGAAACATCGGTCGGTGAAGATGACGAGGACTCGACGCTCGAAGACTTCATCGAAGACGTGAAGAACGTCTCGCCTGACCGTTCCGCCGCGTTGCAGCTCTTGCGCGACTACGTCAACGACATCATCAAGGACTTGAACCCACGCGAACAAAAGATCCTCGAAATGCGCTTCGGCCTGACCGACGGCGTCAGCCACACGCTCGAAGAAGTTGGTAAAGAGTTTGACGTCACCCGCGAACGCATCCGCCAGATTGAAGCGAAGGCGATCGAGAAGATCCAGCAACACCCGCAAATCCGGCGCTTGGTAGACTACTAAGCCAGGACAGAAAAGACCTCCATTGCGAGGTCTTTTTTGTTTGCCAAGCTTGACCCTCACGTCTTGCACGTGCTGAAATGAGAATGCCGAAAAGGAGTAGCCGTGCAACAAAAGAATACCGTGCAGGAATGGAGCCTTGAGCTGCTTGCTGCGCAGTATGCGTTGGCGGGCAAGACATTTTATGCGATTTCGGTCCTTGCGCAACCGCAAGATGACCCGTCGTTCCTCGACGCATGGACGCGCTGGGATGCGTTAGAACGTGAATGGGGACGGCGCAAGCTTCCTCCCCATCCGCTCGAACTGTTCGCGCCGCAAAAGAGCGTCCGTGCGCAGACCCTTATCAGCGCGAGTTTCGTCGGCGACAAGGAAGGCGAGTTCTACTACTTCGCGGCAGCATACCGCGAGAAACATTCCGCCGCCTGGCCAGAGGAGGCCAAGCAAGAGTAAAGGAGGTGCACTTTGGGCATGTGGAAGAAGTTGATTCAAGCTGTACGGTCGATCTGGCCGTTCGGGAAGGACCCGGCCTTGTGGGACGACAAGGAACTCGCGCGCGAATATGTCGAAGCCGCCGGCAGGTTCGGCCGCCTGGACAACTCGACCTGCCCGGAAGACTACGGGCCGTTCCACAAGCGCTGGTCGCGTTGGCGCGATCTCGAGCGCGAATGGGCGCTCCGCGGATACAAGCCGGTCGCCTTCAAAACGTTGATGGAACGCTACAACAACGGAGAGGCCTTATGGCCCGTCGTCCTGGAGGAAAACGAGGACGTCATCTTCTTTGCTCCAGAGAGCCACGACAAGTTCGTCTCGAAGTCGACGCGCTTGAGCCTGCCGAACTAGGCAACATGACGCGACACTCCAACGCCGACCGTTCTCCCGGTCGGCGTTTGCTTTTAGGCTTGTTTCTTCTTCGAAAGGATCCAAGCGACCAACGCCGGCGATAAGAAAGACACGCCGACCACGCCGGAAATGAACGCGTACATCCACAACCCCCAAAAATCATCGATCTTGGCATGACTCGGATCCTGCGGGTCGTACAACACAGGGACACGTTGTCCAGCATGATAGAGCGGCGGGTCGCCTTCGGCGCTCGAGAGGAAGTCCGCTGGCTGCCCTTGGGGTGTTGTGAACGAGACATGCGGCACGTAACTATAGTATGTCCCTTTCGCCGAAGCAGAAGTATGCTTGATGAGTTCCGTGACTTGGCCTTGCGTTGCCGCGGCATGGGAGATGAACAGCTCAGTCGTCACAAAAAAATACGCTGACGCGACGACCAGCGGGATGCCGACAATACCCAATCCAAGAAAAACGTTGCTCGTGACCTTGCCGGATGCCATGTCAGCAGATCATCAAACCAAACAGGTGCGGCCACGTGCAGGTCAGTGCATTCACGATGAACACGATGATAGCAATGGAGATGAGGAATTGGACGACGTTCAGGATGATCACTGGCCCAAAATAAGTTTCCGCGGACTTACGCGAGATGAATTGGTAGATGATGCTGCTCCCCAAGAACACGACGCTCACTCCAAAGATCGGCAACAAAAGCCACGGGGTCGTATCTGTCGGCCGCACATATTCGATCCCGGATGGGCCGAGGCGGAATAGCGCCGCCAAGAACAACCCAAGGAACAAGAAAAATGCCAGGTTAATGATGACGGACAACGTCGTGACCAAGCCTTTGTATTGCGTGGCGGCTGGGGTCGGCGGAACCGGCTGCTGGGGATCCATCGGGTCAGTATACCAGCGTCTCACCACCCAGCCTACTGCTTGACGGGCGATGCAAGGGGCGATACC
>JBAQQZ010000053.1:0-6413 GCA_049295615.1 Patescibacteria group bacterium | reverse complement strand
GGCCCATTTTGACCGAGAGTCGGATGCCCTTGACTTCGACTTTTTTGGCATGCGCTTTCTGCGCCCGTTTTTCTTTTTCCTTCTGGTATTTGAATGCGCCGTAGTCGAGGATCTTGCACACTGGCGGGTCTTCTTTCGGTGAGACTTCCACCAGGTCGAGTTCCCGTTCGTTCGCCACCTTGATCGCATCCTCCGTCTTCATCACCCCGAGGAACTTGTTCTCCTCATCGATCACGCGGACTTGCGGCACCGTGATCTGCTCGTTGGCGCGATAAACCGGACCAAGAGGTTTGAGTGGGACGCGTCTTCGATAGTGTATGCGCATTGGGTAATGTTTTTTGGTGGTGGAGATGGGGGGAGTCGCACCCCCGTCCGGACGGAGTCCAAACAGATTTCATTCACAGGCTTGGTCCACTCAAGGGTGTCGACATGAGGTCAGGGTGGACGAGAGACTCATGGTCTATGCAGCCGCCAGTGTCGTCCAACGCGGGTTGCAAGCGGTTGGACCAAAGTCTGAAGTATGACGTTCGGTCCTGTCCGTCAGACGCGGAGCAGGGGAACGTGGCCTCGAACCTGTATTAGGCGAGAGCCATTGCAGGGGAAGAAACGCGGAACGCCGAAGCGATTGCGCTCTTCACCTTGGACACGGTGTTGGCAGTTGTCGTGTATTGGGATGGTTTTAAGAGTCGTCCCAGCTCTGCCTGCAAAATGTAAAGATCCCGTTCGTCGAAGCTCGTCATCCCCTTATTCGACGTCCTCGCCACGCAAATGGCGTTGGACTTCGCGGTCCAGATCGCGCGATTTCAGTTTTTCGCGGTTGTCATGGGCCTTTCGACCCCGACATAGCCCAAAAGAGAGCTTGATCTGTCGCCCGCGAGGATACAACGCAAAGGGTACCAATGTCAAGCCTTTTTCCTGCGTTTTTCCGAAGAGTTCGAGCAATTCTTTCTTATGAACCAGCAGTTTTCGGCTCTTAGCCGGGTCATACCCCTCAATACTGTAGGCTCTCGAGTATGGCCGGATATATGCCCCAATCAACCAAAGCTCGCCTTTCATGATGGCGACATACGCCCCATCGATCTTGGCGCCACCTTCGCGGATCGCCTTTACCTCTTGTCCGGACAGCACCAACCCCGCCTCGAAGGTCTCGAGGGTAAAGTAGTCATGCCGAGCCTTGCGGTTCTCGGAAAAACGGGTGGGTTGGTCTTTTTTCATCCAAGCAAAGAGTAAGCGAAAGGCGCATAAAAACAAAGGGTGGAAAATTGACAGGTGGCAAAATTACTGCCAAAACTCCCAACGGAGGAAGAAATGGAAGAGCTGAAGGTTTGGCGTATCCAGGACTTCGGTGTCGGTGACGTGATCAAGTTCGATCAGGGTTGGGATCCCGGAAAGATCGGGGGAGAGCAGGAATATCTCATCGTTGAGGAGTCAGAGCTCGCCATTGGTGGACGCATCAGTGAGCGCGGGTGGATTCGAGTACATCTTCGGCCTGTCTCTACGGAGACGAGGAGCGTCGTAGGAATCGGTCGGCTCACGCGCTACACGACCGACCCCCCTATTTCCGGCGACTCAATGCATTTCGAGTACAAACGCGAGCCCTATTCTGCCGAGCAGAAGGTGACGCGCATCAGGCGTATGGATGTGAACATGAGGATCGAGTTCACCTTGTAGATCGTCCGTTCGTTCAAGGGTTGTGCTTCACCGCTTCCGAGTCTCGGGAGCGGTTTTTTTAGGCGGACCCTCCAACACGAAGTGTCGAATCAGTTGTTGCGTTCAGTGAATCTCTGCTACAACAAATCCATGTCCTCCCCACAATCCTTCGGCGGAAATGCCAAAGTCGGGCAATCGGTTCTTGGGCCGGTTGAGCAGCGGTTTATCCGTTGGGGTGTTTCGCGTTTGCCGTCGTGGTTGCGTTCGTGGCATCTGACGCTCGCGTCGATCCCGATCAGCTTGCTGATTATTTTGTGCGGCTATCTGACGCGCCACGACGTCGCGTGGTTGTGGGGCGTGTCCGTATTGATCGTTGTCCAATGGTTCACTGATTCGTTCGACGGCGCACTTGGTCGCTATCGCAAAGAAGGGTTGATCCAATGGGGCTATTACATGGACCACTTGCTTGATTATTTTTTTCTCGCTGCGATTCTCATGGCCTACATGTTGATCTTGCCGGCGCATTTTATTGAAATCGAATTCTTCGTGTTTGTCATTTTCGCCGGCTACATGGTGACGACCTATCTCGCGATGGCGACGACTCAAGAGTTTCGCATCTCATATCTCGGCATTGGCCCGACGGAAATCCGTTTGATTTTTATTCTCATCAACACGCTCCTGTTTTTCTTCGGCAAAACGTATCTTGCATTTGCTCTGCCGTATTTGCTTGCGTTTTCTTTTTTTGGATTGATCGTCGTGATCTATCGCACGCAGAGAGATCTTTGGAGGGCGGATATGAAGCGGAAGGATGTGGTATCCTAAGTTCATCCTATGCCCGCCGGCGAACGCATCATCCGTATTGATACCTGGTCCATCCTGAAAGTCATTGGCATCTTGTTGGCCTTCGCCTTCCTTTATTTGATCCGCGACGTCTTGATGCTGCTGTTTGCCGCGCTGTTCCTCGCGGCGTTGATGCATCCGGCGGCAAGCTACCTCGCTACCAAAAAAATCCCCAAGGGCTTGACCGTGATCGCAATCTACATCGTGTTGATCGGCGTCGCGGTGTTGGTGTTCGGTTTGCTGTTCCCGCCGTTCATCGAGCAGAGCACAAGCCTCGTGGCAAGCCTCGGCAAATCATGGACCACGTTATCGAGCGGCGTACATTGGGTGCAGGATTTTTCCAGCCAGTATGGGTTGGCGGATAACCTGCAAGCCGGCATCCAATCGCTCGAATCGCAAATTTCAACTGCGGCCTCCAGCGTGTTCTCGGCGGCGACCAATATTTTTGGCGGGTTCATCGGGCTCGTCATCGTCCTCGTGATGGCATATTACATGGTGGTGCAAGAGAACGAGGCGCGAAACATGTTCCATAACTTCGTGCCGGATGAGTACAAAGAGATCACGGCGACGATCCTGAAGCGTGTCGAAGAAAAGATCGGCCGTTGGCTTGTGGGACAGCTCGCGCTCTGCCTTGTCATCGGGTTGATGTACTACTTTGGCCTGTCGATCATTGGCGTGAAAGCGGCGCTTGTCCTCGCCGTCTTCGGTGGGTTTTGCGAGTTCATCCCATATCTCGGCCCGATCCTTGGCGCGATCCCAGCGTTGCTCTTCGCGTTGACCGAGTCGCCGTGGAAAGCCTTGCTGTGCTTGGTCGTGATTGTCATCATCCAACAGTTTGAAGGCCACGTGATCGTGCCGAAAGTCATGCAGAAAGCGGTCGGGCTGAATCCGCTGGTCTCGATCGCGGCGTTGCTCGTTGGCGCGGAGTTGTTTGGGATTGTCGGTGCGCTCTTGGCGATTCCTGTTGCCACCGCAATTTCGGCCGTGCTGTCTGAACTCTATCGATCATCGCAACTGCGCCGCTCGTCCTAAATATGCCGCGCCCGCAACGTCCTGCCTTGCCCATGGGATTGCTCGTGCCGCTCCTCGCGTTCACGACGATTTTTTTGGCCGTGCTCGTCTGGGCGGCAGCTGTGCTGTGGTTGCGTCCGCCTATCGCTTCTCCGCAGCCGAACCCAACGCCTACGCCATCCGTTCCTGTGCCAGATCTCGTGCCTGTCGCTACGCCATCTTCGACCGTGCCATTTGACCCGACAACCGCCCATGCCATGTGGCAGCAGGATGTTGCGCAACAGGTCGGGACGCTCACGCCGCAATCAACCCCAAGCCAAATCCGCGCGGTTGAGCAACAACTCCTCGGTGAACGTGTCACGGCCGACGACCGCGACGCCGATTTGCAGCTCATGTTGACGCTGATGGCATTTGAGAAAGGCCAGTCGGGGAGTTATGTGGACGTCCAGCACGCACTCGCCGTCACGCAACATTAAACTATGGACACGCCCCCATCCCCATCCGCGCCGATCCACATCAAGCCAAAAGTCGGGAAGAATGATTTTGGGTGCGCTGGTATTGCCGTCGCCGTCCTGTTGGTTGTCGTTGTGCTCGTGTTGTTCGTCATCGCCAAGAGCGGCGTGTTGCGCATCCCGTTGTTCTCGAACCTCTACCACAGCCCAATGCCGACACGTGTCGTCAGCGCATCGCTGATTACTCCGGCGGATTTTACCTCGCTCCTCCAAACACGGTTGGTGAGCCAAATGGAAACCAAGAACGCACCTCCATATGAAGTTGCCCTGACGGAACAGGAGCTGACCGGCGCATTGAGTGGCGTGATCCCATCCGCGCTTCGTGGCTCCGGCTGGACCGTTGAATCTTCGCAGATGGCCATTACCTCAAGCAGCGTCGAACTCCTTGGTTTGTTCCAGCGCGGCGCATTCCACGCGGACGTATTGGTCCATTTTGTCCCGCGCATCAATGAGGGGGGATTGAGTTTTGACCCGGTCTCATTCCAGCTCGGCGATTACCCGTTACCTCCGGCACTCATGTACCCGCTTGTCAGTTTCATCTTCTCGCGTGATTTAGGCACGTGGTCGATCAATTTTGGGTCGGTCAAACTCGAAGGCATCCAGCTCAAGAATGGGGAGCTTGACCTGCAGACGTCCGGGCCCTCGTAGCATCTTGAATTGCCCCGGTGCGTAGGTCACACTGGCAAAAATAGCTGACCCCATGATTCTCTTTTTGCGTATCCTGCCCGTGCTTGTCGGGCTGCTCGAGGCCTTTGTTTTTTGGTCCCAGCGGACGCAGCCGGGGCTGTATCCGTGGATCGCCATCGTCGGTGTCGTGGCTGTGCCGTGCGCATCACTCCTCATCGGTTGGGGACGTGTGCCGTTTGCCGACTTGCTCGAAAAGATGGCGCCCACCTTCTTGCTGATGGCGGCCTTGGCGTTTGGTTTGCTGTTGGTCGAAGGGTCTGCCGCTTTTTGGATTATTGTCACGCTCGCGGCCGTGTCGTCGTTCGTCTCGCTTGAGTTGTTGTTCCTGTTGGCGTTCCATCCGTCGGCGTATCCGGTCAACGCTTTGTCGCGCGTCAATATCGCGTACGTCCCGCTCATCATATGGTATGCTGTGTCCACGTCTTCGGGGCTGATGGTATTTTTGCACATCGACCGTACGTTGCCTGTGCTGATGTGTGGCGTACTCGGTGCCCTGCTGTTCCGCACGACCGGGCATCCCGGCGCGACCCGCCGGCAAAACGCCACGTGGACGGTTCTCGGTGGGCTTATCGGGCTGGAGATCGGCATGCTGGGTTTGCTCTTGCCGCTAAGCATCGAGATGCAAGGCCTGGTCGCGACCATCTTGTTTTGCGCCGCACTCCGTGTCCGCCGCTATTTGTATGAACCCAAACCGTCGCGGCGCGTTGCCTGGATCGAGGCGTCAGCCGCGCTCGTACTCTTTATTGGGAGTTTGATCAGTGCCAAATGGCTGTGACCCCCCGCCCGCAATCTGCGCGCTTCCGATGGGAAGTCGTGTTTTTAGTGTTGGTCGCCGCCGCGTGTGGTGGTATCGCTGGCGCCGCGGCGGGATTTTTTGTTTCTGGCAGCCGTGTCGTCCAAGTCCCGGTCCAAGTTGTGCGTCCTACGACGACGAGCACGGTGCCTGTCGTCCAAGTGCCGACGACCACGTTTGCGCTCATCCCCGTCGAACGCACGCCGGCGGCACTTGTGTTGCCTCCCGCTTTTTTGACACGTCGCGCTTCACCCGTCGCCTCGCTCTACCGCACACCCAAAGGAACTGCCATTGACGACCGTCTGCTCGACGACAGCCATCTTCTCGGTCAAGCCGTTGCCCTCACGTCCGATGGCTGGTTCGTAACGACCGCATCTGCCATCCAAGATGTCCCGCTAGCCGGACTCACGCTCTGGGATGATGGCCAAGCATTCACCGTCAGCCAAGGCGTGCTCGATACCATGAACGGCACCGCCTATCTCAAGACCGCGGCCATCGGGCTGACGCCGGTCGCGTTTGCGCAGGTTGGCGAGTTGACAGGCTCCGAAGCCGTTTGGACTGAAGCACGCCCGGATGAGCTTGAACCGGCGGCCGTGCTCAACGTGCAATACCGCCCGTTTGCGTCTGATTCGTTTTCAAGTGAAAATGCCACGCGGCGCATCATCGTAAGCGGCACGAGCATCGACGGCGATGTCGGCAGCGCGGCCTGGGATCCGGATGGTTCGTTGATTGGCCTTGTCGAAAGCGCGGCAGGGGAGCCTGTCCGGCTCATCCCCGCATCATCAATCGATGCGTCATTTTCATCTTTCCTTTCAACCGGCCAGATCAGCCATGCGTCGCTCGGCGTCCACGCGATCGACCTGGCGGATATGCGGTTTGCCGGCTCGCGTGGCACGTTGCCGTTTTCCGGTGCCTGGATC
>JBAQQZ010000052.1:0-1609 GCA_049295615.1 Patescibacteria group bacterium | reverse complement strand
ATTGAATACTATAGTGGATACCAGCGTCCCCCTTCCCGGGCCTACCTTCCCAAAGGCGTTCTTTCCAGAATCGCTCCCCGGGAAATACTGGACCGATACGACATTTAGAACCCGTCGCGCCGCTGCTTGGGTATGGCGCTTTGATCAGGGTGGTGATTACGTCGCGGAAAAGAGTGAAGCGCTCAGCGTAAGATTGACTCACGCCATAAAAAAAACCGCCGGAAAAACTGATTCAAAATAAGTATGGCCGTTTTGCTGGAAAGCGGCAGTCTCAAGTCAGAAGTGATCCGGTGTTTACCGGTTGCCTCCGAACGCAAGAACGAGGACAAATAGCCAAGCAGCTTAACCGTCGCGCATAACGGCAAGAAGGAGGCTTACATGGATTCCGCGACCCGTTACACCACAACGGCGATGGCGTTGCACTGGCTGACGGCATTGCTCGTTTTCACCACTTTCCCACTTGGCGTTTATATGCATGAGCTGGCGCTTTCGCCGCTCAAATTGCAGTTGGTCAGCTATCACAAATGGTTTGGGGTGACGATTTTTCTGCTGACCTTGGCAAGGCTGGCATGGCGGGCGGCGCATACTCCGCCGCCGCTACCGGAAACCATCCCGTTGTGGCAGCAGCGCGCCGCGCACGGCTTGCATTTCCTGCTTTATGTGTTGCTGCTGGCCATTCCGCTGACAGGCTGGTTGATGAGCTCAGCCAAGGGCTTTCCAGTGGTCTATCTTGGGCTGGTGCAGTTGCCTGACCTTGTGGGCAAAGACAAGGCGCTGGGCGATTTGCTGGCGGAAGTTCATGAGATGCTGAACCTCGGGTTGCTGTTGCTGGTTGGCATGCATATAGCCGCAGCCCTCAAGCATCACTTTATCGAGCATGACGATACCTTGCGGCGCATGTTGCCGTTAACATGAAGCACGCGCAGCGTTCGTTTGCTTCCTCTCCCGTTTACGGGATAACCAGCGACTTGGGTGGCGTTTTTTGCCAGCCTAGTCGAATGGCTAGTTGTATCATCAGAGGATTGAGGAGAGGGAAACGGGCATGCCCGTTAGGCAAGGGAGTTGGATCATGAAAAAATTACAACTCTTGCTTATGCTGTTATTTGTCGGTGCAATGAGCGGCGTGCAGGCAGCCGAATATAATCAGATGCAGGCCGGCAAAAGCACGCTGACGTTTGCATACAGGCAAATGGGTGTGCCGCTGGAAGGCAAGTTTCGCAAGTTCGTGGCGCGGCTTGCCTTCGACCCGGCCAAAATCAATACCGCACAGGCCAGGCTGGAAGCCGATCTTGCCAGCATCGATACCGGCTCCAGTGAAGGCAATGATGAAGTGGTCGGCAAGCTCTGGTTCAACACCAAGGCGTATCCTGTCGCGCAGTTTGTTTCCAGCGGTGTCAAATCGCTGGGCGGCAACCGCTATGAAGTGCTCGGCAAGCTCACCATCAAAGGCAGGTCGCTGGATGTTTCCGCCCCGTTCACTTTCAGGCAGGAAGGTGCGGTTGGCGTGTTTGACGGAGCGTTTACACTGGAACGGCTGGACTACGCCATCGGCGAAGGCATTTGGGCGGATGTCGGCACAGTGGCCAATGAAGTGCAGATCGTGTTCCAC
>JBAQQZ010000051.1:0-2665 GCA_049295615.1 Patescibacteria group bacterium | reverse complement strand
CAGCCGTGGTGGGACCGGCTCATGACCGCGTGGGAGGCGTTCCTCCACCCGAGGCGAGGGGGCTACGCCAACGCGGCGGTGGAGTGCGGGCTCGCGACCGACCAGATCCGCGAGTACGTGCGCGAGGGCCGTTTCGTGGTGGTCGGGCGAATCGAAGCTCAATCGAATGGCGAAAAGCGGCAGCGTAGGGCGCGCCCCAGCGGCCGTAGCGTGATCGAAGCGGTGCGGAAGGTGCTCGCGGTAGGGTAAGGCCGAGATACAGGCCTGTTTTGATCTGAAAGGCGGCAATATGGCATCGGGCAAGACCAAGAAGCCGAGCCTTCGGGCGGCGATCAATGCGTTCTGCAAGTGGTGTATCCACGATCCGGGCTGCGGCGGCGGAACGTGGCGGCAGCAGGTGGACGCCTGCGAGGCCACGGATTGCCCGCTGCACGCTGTTCGGCCGCGATCGCGCTCCACCGATCGCGCAGCGGTTTCGCCGGCTTAAGTCAAATCGCGCTGGCGAGGCACTACAGCCCGCGGGAGTGTTCCACGTGACACTTGACGACCCGCGGGAAGCGCGTAACGCTGCCGATCATTCCAGCGCTGCCTCCGGTGCCCACCCGCACCACGGCACTCTGGATTCTCACCCCCTGCCGCGCGGGCCGCGACATCACGGCTTCTCTGGGGGGACGCCGCGGTGACCAGAGCGCGGTCCGTCGCGTCAGGGGAGCCGCATGAGCTGGTGGTGGTGGCGGCCCGACGAACAGATCGATCGAATCGAGGTGAGCATCATGGATCTCGCAGAAGCCGTCGCCAACGCGACGCGCGAAGTCGGCGAAACGCGAACGCAGAACGAGGCGATCAAGGCGATGCTCGTGGCGTTCCGGGCCCGCGTCGAGGAGCTACTCGCAGCGGGCGGCGGCGCAACGGCCGAGCAGATCCAGGCGCTCGCGAACGAGCTCGACGCGACGCAGGCCGACGTGCAGACCGAGCTCGATAGGCCGGTTCCGTAAGGTGCGCGCAGTAGTCGCGAAGAGGCTACGCCGCGAGGCAGAGAGAGCGACCGTCGATCGGCCCGAGCGCAGCGATCAGTGGCTCCGCAGGACGAAGCCGAGAATCATCGCCGAGCGTCGCAGGAAGCCGACCCGCCCGCTCCGCACTGGCGCGGTCAGCAACCATCGGTATCGACCCGAGCGCGTGCTCGATGGCGCGATGAACCGGATTCTCCTGAGTTGCACACGTGGGCTCTACCTGCGGATGAAGGCCGAGTACAAAGCGGCATGAACATCACCGTCGCGATCGATGATCGCGAGCTACAGGCGAAGCTACGATCGCTCGGGCCCGCGTTGGATCGGGCGATGGCGAAGGCGATCAATCGAACCGCCTTCGAAGTGATTCAGGAAGAGCAGCAAGAGGCGATCCGGGCGTTTCGCAAGGCGACACCGCGCGGAAAGCAGCTCGTCAGCGGCAAGGGCTCGTTCCGCTTCGATGCTGCGACGCCGACCAAGCTCGAAGCGTTCGTGCGGCCTAACGAGAACGTGAAGCGCCGGATCGAGATCCTCGAAGAGCACGAGCGCGGTGGAACGATCACGGCGCATTCGGGCGTGCCACGGCTCGCCGCACTGGACAAGCTCGCGGTTCCGGTTGGACTCGCTGCGCAATCTCGGAAATCGCGTGGCCGCGTTGCGAAGCGTTTCGAGTTGGAGACGCTGTTCGGCGAGCGCGGGCGCGGGTTCATCGCCGGGCGGGCGATTCTCGAGCGCGTGGGCGTCAGCGCCAAAGAGCGCAAGGCTGCGGGGCAGGTGTTCGGGGATCGAACAACAGCCGCATATCACGGCTACGGAAAGAGCCGCTCGCGCGTTCTGTACGCGCTTGTTTCACAGGCCGAGTTGCCGGATCGGTTCCGCTGGTACGAGGTCGCGCGCGAAGCAGCAGCGAAGTGGTTCGTTCGGAAGGCAGCCGAAGAATACGGGCGATTCAGTGCCGCTGCTGCGCTCGGCCAGTCGGTGCCTCGCGGTTCAAGCGGGTAGCGAGGGGAACGATGAAGCGATTCGTGTTCCTCGCTCTGCTCTCGATCTGGATGGCGCTGCCAGTGGGCGCCGCAGAACCCGGCCCCGGAACGCTGATCGATGGCAACTGCGCCGACTCGTTCACGGGCGGACTCGGCGACAGGGAGCAAGGCCCGCCGTTCGGGACCGCAGCGGCGAACGGGCGATGCGACAGCAACCAGAACGTGTTGACCGGGGCGCAGACGGCCGACGTGGTGTTCGGCCCATTTACTCGCGGCGATCACTCGATGGTGATCGGGATATTCGATGCCACAGCAACCTCCGCCGCCGGCACCTGGGGCGTCTGTCTCGCCGTCGCCAAGGCGTATGAGCCGCCGTCCGTTCCCGCGCTGGGCTCCGAGCTCAAGATCATCTCGTGTAGCGCAGCCATCACTGGGACCGTGACTGACCAATCGTTCTCATTCGGAAGCGCCGGCGTCGCGGTGAACTTCTCCAGTGCGTCGCCAGCCAACTCATCCTCGATGACTGCTCCTCTGCCCGATTCGTTCTACCTGCTGCTCGATCTGTTCGGCGGTGTCGGTCACAGCACGCCGACGTCTGCGACAAGCTGGACGGGATCGGCGTCGCTCGTGTGGATGAATAACTAACACCAGCGGCGAGACGCTGCATAGCAC
>JBAQQZ010000050.1:0-2092 GCA_049295615.1 Patescibacteria group bacterium | reverse complement strand
ACTCTGTCCGACGCCGACAAGCACAGCTTGCTGAGCCACCTGCAGGCCAGCCACGGCACAGCCAGCCCTGAGCGCAAGAAAATCACTCTGGTAAAGAAATCTACCACCGAGATCAAGCAAGCTGACTCTTCAGGCAAAGTTCGCACAGTGCCTGTGGTCACACACAAAAAGCGAACCTTCGTTCGCCGTGAAGACGGCATGGAAGTGCCTGTCGAAGCGCCCGAGGTGGAGCCGGAAATCGAGGCGGCTCCGCTCATTGACAACGCCGAATTGGCACGACGCGAAGAAGAAGCGCGACGTCAAGCCGAACTGATTCGTCGTCAGGAAGAAGAGCTGTCCGAACGCCGGCGTCAGCGCGAAGAGCAGGAAGCTCAAGCGCGCGAAGCGGCTGAAAAAGCTGCAACCAAGGCCGCTGAAGCCGCCGCTGCGCAAGTGGTTGCCGAAAAAGCAAAACCCGCGGCTATGGCTCCTGTGGCGGAAGATGCCATTGCCATTGCGGCAGCAAAGGCCGCCGAAGTCGCAGCCAAGGCGGAAGAGGTCGCAAAAGCCCAAGCCACGGAGCGTGAAAAAGCCGCTGCCATCTCCAAGGCGCGCGCCGACGAAGAAGTCGCTCGTGCTGCCGATCTGGGAGATCGCCGGCGCAAGGCTGAAGCCGAAGCTGCGGCCATCCGCTTGATGATGTCGGCACCCGCCAAGAAGCCGGTGCCCGTCAAAAAGCCGGAGGACCTCAAGGCAGTTGCCAAGCCTGGAACTGCAGACGCAGCCAAGGCTGGCATGAAGGGCACCCTGCACAAGCCAGCGGTTGGTACTGTTCCGGCCAAGACGACCAAGCCCGGCGTTGCTGGAGCGCCTGCCGCCGGTGTAGCAGCGGGTGCAGGAAAAGAAGTCAAGTCGGCCAAATTGTCCAGCAGCTGGGCGGGCGATCCAGCCAAGAAAAAGGCCATTCCAACCCGTGGTGCCACGGGCGCCCCAGGCGCTGGTCGCGGTAACAACTGGCGTGCAGGTCCGCGGGGTAAACGGGGCAGTAATGACCGTGATCGTGACGATCACCATGCACCGGCCGCACCGGTCGAGGCGCGTGTCATAGAAGTCCATGTCCCCGAAACCATCACCGTGGCAGAGTTGGCCCACAAAATGGCGGTCAAGGCCTCCGAAGTGATCAAGCACCTGATGAAGCTGGGCCAAATGGTCACGATCAATCAGCCGCTGGACCAGGACACTGCGATGATTGTGGTGGAGGAAATGGGACATACCGCCGTCGTAGCGGCACTGGACGATCCAGAAGCATTTACGGATGACGAAGTATCCCAGCAGCACTCCGAGTCGTTGCCGCGTGCGCCCGTTGTGACCGTCATGGGTCACGTGGACCACGGCAAGACTTCATTGCTGGACTACATTCGCCGCGCCAAAGTGGCGTCGGCCGAGGCGGGAGGGATTACCCAGCACATTGGTGCCTACCACGTGGAAACCCCACGCGGCATGATTTCCTTCCTCGATACCCCCGGTCACGAAGCCTTCACGGCCATGCGTGCCCGCGGTGCCAAGGCAACGGACATCGTGATTCTGGTGGTTGCTGCTGACGACGGTGTGATGCCGCAAACCAAAGAAGCGATCAAGCATGCCAAGGCAGCCGGGGTCCCCATCGTGGTGGCGATCAATAAGATTGACAAGCCCGATGCGAACCCGGAGCGTGTCAAGAATGAACTGGTCGTCGAGGAAGTCGTGCCCGAAGAGTTTGGTGGTGAATCACCCTTCGTGGCCGTTTCGGCGAAGACCGGCCAGGGCATAGATGACTTGCTGGAGCAGGTCTTGCTGCAAGCCGAAGTGCTTGAGCTGCGGGCACCTGTGGATGCCATGGCCAAGGGCCTTGTGATCGAAGCGCGTCTGGACAAGGGGCGCGGACCGGTTGCCACCATTCTGGTGCAGTCTGGCACGCTCAAGACAGGCGATGTTGTACTCGCCGGTTCGACCTATGGTCGTGTTCGCGCCATGCTGGATGAAAACGGGAAAGCCATTAAAACTGCGGGCCCTTCAATTCCCGTCGAGATTCAGGGCTTGACCGAAGTGCCGCAGGCCGGCGACGAGTTCATGG
>JBAQQZ010000049.1:0-1768 GCA_049295615.1 Patescibacteria group bacterium | reverse complement strand
TTCATGCACTGCTTGGCGCGCCAGTGCTCAATTTCCTTCCACCACTCGGCAAGTGCCGCAGCGTCGGGCTTGCTCTTATCGGCATCGAGCAGCTTGATGATTTCGTCCAGCACGTCGGGGACATTGCCAACAATCGGGACGTCAACCCTGACCCGCTTCGAAATCGAAGAGGGATCGATATCGATATGAATGATTTTGCGCGGCAGAGAGGTGAAGTTATCGGGGTTGCCGATCACGCGATCATCAAAACGGGCACCGATGGCCAGCAACACGTCGCTGTGCTGCATCGCCATGTTGGCTTCGACAGTGCCGTGCATACCGGGCATGCCGAGAAATTGCGGGTCGGTCGCCGGGTAGGCGCCCAAGCCCATTAGCGTATTGGCAATCGGAAAGCCGAGGCGGCGGGTGAGCCGGGTCAGTTGCTCGGCAGCATCCGACAGAATCACGCCGCCACCCGTGTAAATCATCGGGCGCTTCGCCTCGAGCAGCAGCTGCACAGCTTTTTTGATTTGCCCCAGATGCCCTTTGATCACCGGGTTGTACGAACGCATCTGCACCGTCTTCGGGTAGTCAAAGACGCACTTGGCAGCCGTAATGTCCTTTGGAATATCGACGACCACCGGGCCGGGACGCCCCGTGCTGGCAATGTAGAAAGCCTTCTTGATCGTTGCCGCGATGTCGCGCACGTCTTTAATCAGGAAGTTGTGCTTGACACAAGGCCGGGTAATGCCGACTGTGTCGCACTCCTGAAAGGCGTCCTGACCGATATAGGCAGTCGGCACCTGGCCTGAGATAACCACCAGCGGGATCGAGTCCATATAAGCGGTGGCAATGCCAGTTACGGCATTGGTCGCACCAGGACCGGAGGTGACCATAGCCACCCCCACCTTTCCCGTCGAACGCGCCAAACCATCGGCAGCGTGCACCGCAGCCTGTTCGTGGCGGACCAGAATATGCTTAATCCGATCCTGTTTGAACAGCTCGTCGTAAATATGGAGGACAGACCCGCCAGGATAGCCGAACACGTATTCGACCTTTTCTTCCTGCAAGCACCTGATTACAATCTCCGCACCGGTCATCATCATCGCCGTCGCCTTACTAAGCTAATTGCTCGAAAAAACGTGTAACGTTAAAGCTTAGACCTCGATTGGTCAAGGCATCAGCTAAAACGGGGCAGTATTCTGCCCGACAATACCAAGGATTTTCGTTCTGTCCAGTCCCCGCGAACTATCAGATTTTCTTGCCGCTGCCGAGCGTCGCGCATTCAAGCAGGCGATGTTTGCTGTGCGCAACGAGGAGTCGGCACTGGATATTGTGCAGGACTCGATGATGAAACTTGCCGAAAAATACGGAGATCGTCCACCGGAAGAGTTTCCGATGCTCTTCCAGCGCATTCTGCAGAACACCATTCGCGACTACTACCGGCGAAGCAAAGTTCGCTCCCTGTGGACAACCCTGCTCTCCTCTTTTTCTCCAAGCGATGACGAAGAGCATGATCCGCTCGAAACGATGGAAGTTGAATCGGGGTCATACACACCGAATACCCCGGATGGACAGTTATTGCAAGCGCAAGTGCTTGGTATAATTGAAAAAGAAATAAAGGCGCTCCCAACACGTCAACGCGAAGCCTTCCTCATGCGTTACTGGGAAGACCTGGACGTTGCGGAGACTGCTTCGGCAATGGGTTGCTCCGAAGGCAGCGTTAAAACTCACTGCTCGCGCGCTACCCATACGTTGGCCGCAGCACTGAAAGTAAAAGGAATTACAC
>JBAQQZ010000048.1:0-20674 GCA_049295615.1 Patescibacteria group bacterium | reverse complement strand
ACGCAACACGGATGCAGACGCCAGACGCGTGCAGAACCAATCTGACGCGGACGCCAAGCGCGCCGCCAACCAAGCCAAGCTTGGGTTGAAAGCCAAGACCGATGCCCAGAAGGCCGCGCTCACGACGTTCGACGCTGCCATTGCCGCGGCCGTCTCTACGCGCCAAACTTCTGTCCAAACCGCCGTCATCGCCTACCGCACGACCCAGAACACGGCCCTGACGACCCGCCGTGCCGCCGTTGACGCCGCGATCGTCGCCCGCAAAGCTGCCGTCCAAGCCGCATACGCCACATGGCAAGCGCGCTGTGGCTTGTCTGCCGCTGACCGCACCGCCGCCAACGCCGCATTCAGGGCTGCCATCCATAGTGCCCGTACGACGTTCTATAACGCGGTGCAGTCAGCTTTCACCATGTACGACGCGACCATGAAGACCGATCTCTCGACGCGGAACGCCGCTGTCGCCTCGGCCAACACGACTTTCAAGACGGCTGTCTCAAACGCGCGTGCTGCGTTGAAAGCTGTATGGACGCCCGCCTCGACATCGACAAAATAACCAAATAAAGAAGCACAAAACCTCCGGCATTCCTCCGGAGGTTTTGTTTTAGGTGGGACATGGAAACAATCGCCATCTTACGCTAGGATACGCCCATGAAGGCGTTCAAAATCCTGGGTATCGAAACCAGCTGCGACGAGACCTCGATCGCTATTTTGTCCGTCCGCGGTAACGATGTCCGCATCCTACACCACGAAACATCGACGCAAATCCCGATTCACCAGCGGTATGGCGGCGTAGTTCCTGAAGTCGCGGCGCGGACGCATGTCGCGGAAATTTTGACATTGCTTGACCGTGCCAAGGTTTTTCCAAAACCAAAGGTCGATGCCGTCGCCGTGACTCGCGGTCCTGGCCTTGCGACGGCGCTACGCGTCGGCATCGAATCCGCGAGGACGATCGCCGCCGTAACAGGAATCCCGACCGTCGGCGTGAACCATCTTGAAGGCCATCTCGCCTCCGCATGGTTGGTTGCGGAAAACCGCAAGCATTGGAAGTTCCCGATCCTCGCGTTGCTTGTCTCCGGCGGCCACACTGAGATTGTCCTGATGAAAGATTTTTGTTCGTATAAGATCCTCGGGCGAACCCGTGATGATGCGGCAGGGGAGGCGTTTGATAAAACCTCAAAGCTCATGGGGCTTGGCTATCCAGGCGGTCCGGCCATTGCAGAACGTGCCATGAAAGGTGATCCCACGACTTTTGTCTTGCCGCGTCCCATGCTTCACGAAAAGTCGTTTGACTTCAGTTTTTCTGGATTGAAAACGGCGGTGCGCAACACGTGGGAAAAACTCCCGCCAAAAAAGCGGAAAGACGCGCAAGTCGTGTCTGACCTGTGTGCGTCCGTCCAAGCGGCGATCGTGGATGTGCTGGTGGCAAAGACGCTGGCGGCCGCGCGTAAGGTTAGACCAAACGCCATCTGCATCGTCGGCGGCGTATCGGCCAACCGCCGTTTGCATGAGGCGATGTCGCAAACCGTGACGCGCGAATTTTCGGGCGTCCGTGTCCTTGAGCCGGCCAAAGGCCTCCACACGGACAATGCCGCGATGATCGCTGCGGCAGGCGCATGGAGGTTTCAGCGAGGCAAACTTGATACGTGGCAAACGCTCGATGCCAACCCCGAACTCGATATATGAGAACCGTTGTCCTCAAAAAAGGGAAGCTCTGCGAACGTTTCCAAATCCCGTCCGTCGAGGCGTGGGGCGATTTTGCGCAGGTCGTGGCAAAGTGCTTGCGTCCTGGCGACATCGTCGCATTGTCCGGCGAGCTCGGTGCCGGCAAAACGACCTTCGTGCAAGCTTTGGCGCGGGCGCTCAGCATCCGCCGTGTCCTGCAAAGTCCAACGTTCGCCTTGCTCCGTAGCTACCGCCTACCTCGCGCAAAAAATGGCATCCATCGCTTGGTCCATGTCGATGCCTATCGTATCGAAAATGAGCGGGAATTATTGGCGTTGGACCTGGATGAGGAGCTGGCGGATGCGGAAAGCCTGTTGGTGCTTGAATGGCCGGAACGCGTGAAGAATTGGGTCTCGGCCCATGCGGCGTCCGTCACTACACTGTCGATCAAATAGAAAACACACGCCACGCGGCGTGTGTTCGTCAGATGCCGTCCGGTTGGGCGGGCGGGTAGTCGTTGAGCAGTTCGATCTGCTTCAGGCTCAAGTTGTCGATGATGACCGCGCCTTCCTGGTCCAGGAGCTCGTGCCAGATGCGCACGGGGACGCCCTTCGCCTTGAGGAACGAGATGATCCCAAGGCAGTTGGCTTTCTTGTTCTCGACCGTGGTCCCGGAGGCGAGGAAGATCGCCTTCTTCCCGAGGCCGCCTCGAGGAGCCTTGAATAAGGTGCCATGCGGGGTTTCGGCAATGATTCCCGCCTGTTTTTCGATGATTTCGCCGACTTGCTCGAGCAAGAGCGAAGATGAACGAATTTCGACCATATGTTTTTCACCTCCAAATCGCATAGAGAATACATCAGATAATCATGAGTTCGTCAAGTCCTCTTGGGTGGTTTTTTGGCCAGCTTGGTGACGGTTGATAGGATCCCATCGTCCCGCTGGTAGCGCAATTTTGTGCCGATCCGCTCGGTCTCCGTGGCATCCGTCAGGTCAGAGTGCTCCTTATAGCTCGCACTGCCAAAATCAATCAGGTATACCTCCGACAAGTCGTCTGACAGCATGAGGTTCTTCTCGTGCAAGTCGCGGTGGAATAATTTTTTGGCGTTCAGCGCCTTGATGGAATTGCGTAATTTGATGGCGGTCTCGGTCGGTAAAAAAGGCGGGTCGCCGGCTTTTTCGACGAGCGCCTGGTACAACTGGTTCCTGGTTTTTGAAGACATCTTCAAGAAGCGCACGAGCACCATTTCTTCCAGGTCTTCGTCGCGTAAATCCGGGATTTCTGACCGGTTGGTGCCAGGGAGGAAATGATCATCTGGCATTTTCTCGGCGGCCTTCTCGAGCATGAAGCGGTAGAAGGTCTTGCCGGGCACGCGGTCCATGCTCAATATTTCGCGTCCATCACGCGTTTTGAGATAGAGCCACGGCCGGGGGATGCGGGCAACGGGAGTCCCGGCAGCACGGGCTTCTTCCAAGATGCGGTAGGCTTCGGACTGGATGTCCATCTCTTTCTTCAACGAATTTTCATACGTGCTTTTGTTGATGACCCGGGCCTTGTGTTTGATGCAGTAGCCCTCCATGTCGTCCTGTTGGCGTCCGCAATACACGTCTGCGATCTGGCCTTCGCCGATTTTCAGTCCCGGCTGGATCAGTTCCGTGACATGTTCCTCGATTTCTGTGCGGACAGATTCTTCGTCCGCCCGTTCCAACTGTGCGGCCAGTTCGCGCAGCCGCTTAGATGATGGGGCATTCTCTGAAGCCGGTGGCCGGGATGAAGGTGGCCGTTGTGAGGACGGGCCCAAGAAAGGATTTTCAAAATCCATATGTTACGGTGTCGGTGCTCCACCGATTGTCGGATTAGGTGCTGCCGTCTGCGTGTCTTCCGGCGGTTCTTCCATGGCCTGCAGTTCGGCCACGCGCAGGACTTCTTCCACCGATGTCAGCCCTTCCAACGCTTTCAATAACCCATCCTGCGCCATGGTGATCATGCCCGACTTTTGCGCAATGGCGAGCATCTGGTATTCCGACACGTTACCCGACAGGATGAGCGCCTCGATCTCCTTGTTCATGCTGAAGATCTCGTAGATACCGACACGGCCTTTGTAGGGCGTCTCTGCGCCTTCTTTGGGGCCATAAAACTGCAGCTTGTCCATGTCGACCTTGTATTCTTTCAACACGTCTTTCGGGATGTGTTCGAGTTCGTTCCGCACTTCCGCCATGACGCTTGCCGAGAGCGTGACCGGGACACGTGTTGCCGGGTTGATGCGTTTGACGAGCCGTTGGCCGATGATGCAGTTGATGGCAGGCGCAAGCAAAAATGGTTTGACGCCCATCGACAGGAAGCGGGGGATGGCGCCGGCCGCGCTGTTCGTGTGGATCGTCGAGACCACAAGGTGGCCGGTCAATGCCGCTTGGATCGCAATTTCGGCCGTGTCGAGGTCGCGGATTTCACCGACCATCACGACGTCCGGGTCTTGGCGCAAGATGGAGCGCAGGCCCTTGGCAAACGTATAATCTTTCGAATAGTCGATCTGGCTTTGGTTGACGCCTTGCAGCTTATATTCGATCGGATCTTCGAGCGTGATGATCTTTACGTCTTCGGTATTCAGCCGCTTGAGGATGGCGTAGAGCGTCGTCGTCTTACCGGAACCGGTCGGCCCCGTCGTCACGATCATGCCATTTGGCCGCGCGATCTCGCGCTTGAGCGCTTCCCAGGCACGGCCGCGGACACCTAATGATTCGAAATCCAACGCGATCGACTTGGGACGCAACAAACGCATCACGACCGATTCGCCAAAGGCTGTCGGCAAGAACGAGACGCGGATATCGATCTTTTCGTTGGTGAGGTAGATGGTGATGCGGCCATCTTGCGGGGCGTCTTCGATGTTGATTTTCACCCCGGCCAAGAGCTTCAAACGCGAGATCATCTGCTTCCAGGCTTCTTTGGGGAGCGAGGCGGCATTATGCAAATCGCCGTCAATGCGATAGCGGACCTTCACGTCATTTTCTTCCGCTTCCACGTGGATATCGGACGCGTCGACGTTGATGGCGCCGCCCAAGATGAGCGTGATGATGTCGGTCGTCGAGACCTTGGTGATCGTCTCCTGGAGTTTCTTGAGGTCGGTGATCTCCTTGGAATATTTTTCGAGCGCCGCCGCGTCAATGCGCACGCCGTAGATGATTTCCCGGATTTCGGGGAGCGTATCATACAGCCGCATGGCCGCCGCCAGGCTCTCGGTCGAAATATAATAAATCTGGACGTTGGCGACTTTTTCTTTGCCTAACCGTTCCGCCAGCTCGTCAACGTCCTTGCCTGGTGAGGTTGTTGCCATGCGCATCTGGTCGTTTAAAGACAAGAACACGACGGCGCTCTTGGCTTCGGCTTCGGCACGCGGGATGAGGGCGAGGGCTTCTGGCGCAATCGGGAAGCCGACCAGGTTGATGTACGGCATGTTCAGCTCAACGGCTTTTTCTTGGGCGAGCTTTTCGATCTCTTGCGTCTGGATGCTCTTCATTCGCTCCTCGAGTTTTTCGCCCGCGGACATGGCCTCCCGCTGTTTGATCGATTTGGGGGCGCTTGACGCAGCGGGTTTGGCTTTGCCGGCAGGGGTCGCGGAAGCTGCGCCAGGAGCCGGGGTGCTTTTCTTGAACAAGTCCTCAATCGATTGGGACTTGGGTTTTTGGGGAGTTGCCATACGTCAGGTCAGGATTGGGGAACCGTATAATGGCCGGACAGCGCACGTGCCCAGCGATGCAGCTTGGGAAGCACGCCACCTTCGCCCACGCGGCGGTAGAGGTATGTCCAAGTCGCGTATTGGAATTGTGTCGTGAAGGCGGTTGCGGCAAAGATGCCAAGGATGAACACGGCAATGCCGATTCCCATGGTCGCTTGGAGCAATCCCTGCGATTGCAGGACCGATGCCGCAATCACCGCCGCAAATAACGGCACCATCAGGATGAAATACAGGCAGAGGAACACCGCCCAAATGCCGAGCGCGACCACGAATAACAAGGCCGTCGTCTCAACGGCGACCATCCAATGCTTCTTGAAGGTCACGTAACCGCGGACGATGGCATCAGCGACCGGCGCGCCTTGGAGCACCATGGCATTCAAGGCGAACAGCTCGACCATGCTGATACTGAATACGACGCCGATGAACACGATGTAGGACACGAGGTAAAACAACCAATTTGCGCCGGTCGTGGAGGCGAGTGCCAAATGCAGGGCAAACGAAATCAAGAAACGAATGACCCACAGCGACGTGATGACGAGCGCGTTCAAGGCGACAATCGGCCAGAATGCTCCCGCGCCGACGTGGATGGCTTCTTGCAACGTGGGCTTGGAGCCGCGTTGCGTGGCGCCCAGCGCATACACCAAGCCGCCTTGTGCGATGCAAGAAAATGCCGCCAAGGCGAGCAGGAGGATGGCCATCGTCAACACGATCTCGAAGGTGTTTGCGACGTTCAGCAGATCAGCCTTTCCACGCAATGCCGAACCAAACGCCGCACCGATCATGGCTACGCGCGAACCTCCGGCTGTGAGGATGACGCCTTGGCTCGTGATGTTCTGTGTCGCCCGCCAGATGACGTCATACATCCCGCCGCTCAAGAGCAATGCGGCGCAGAAGGCGAGAGGCCAAAAGCGGCGTTCGTTCCAGGCCGTGCGGAACGCGCGGGACACGACATCGCGATAGACGGGAGCATTGGACGACTGACGGGAAGGGCTCATATGTTTCCTCCATAATACCACAAACGGCCCGTGTTGGGCCGTTTGTTTCTTTAGGTTTGTTGGGCTTTGAGTTCGTTCTTCGGGTTGGCCGGCGGGAGGCCGATGGCCTCGACGAATTGCTCGCGCTCGAGTGTTTCTTTTTCGAGCAATTTTTCGCCGACGCGGTCCATGGCGTCTTTGTGGTGGCTGATGAGCTTGGTCGCCGTTGCCAGGCCTTGGGCGATCAGCGCATCGATCTCCGCATCGATCACCACGGCCTTGTTGTCCGAGTAATCGCGGTTCTCGTGGATCTCGCGGCCCAAGAAGATCATGTCTTCTTGTTCGCCATAGGTGCGGGGCCCGAGTTTTTCGCTCATGCCCCATTGGGTCACCATCAGGCGTGCGATGCGTGTCGCGCTCTTCATGTCGCTGGACGCACCAGTCGTGATGTCACCAAAGAAGATCTGTTCCGCAGCATAGCCACCGAGCGCGACGGCAATGTCTTCACAATATTCCTCGCGGCGGCGCATGGTCCGGTCTTCCAGCGGCATCTTGAGAGTGTAGCCGGCTGCGCGGCCGCGCGAGATGATCGAAATCTTGGTCACCGGGTCGGCGTGCGGCAAGAGGTGCGCGACAAGTGCGTGGCCGGCTTCGTGGTAGGCCGTCACCTTGCGTTCGTCCTCATTCATGATGTGGCTGCGGCGCTCCGGCCCGAGCATGACCTTCTCGATTGATTGGACCAGGCAGTCCATGGTGATCTCTTTGAGGTTCCGGCGCGCAGCCAAGATCGCGCCTTCGTTCATGAGGTTCTGAAGGTCTGCACCAGAAAAGCCGGGCGTACGTTCAGCTAACTTCCGCAAGTCAACATCCTTGGCGAGCGGCTTGTTTTTGGCGTGGATGCCGAGGATCTGTTCGCGGTCGTTCAGGTCCGGCGGGTCAAGCGTCACGCGGCGGTCAAAGCGGCCAGGGCGAAGCAACGCCGGGTCCAGCACGTCCGGGCGGTTGGTCGCGGCCATTACGATCACGCCAGCATTTGGCTCGAAGCCGTCCATTTCGACCAAGATTTGGTTCAGGGTCTGCTCCCGTTCATCATGCGACCCACCGAGGCCAGAGCCGCGCTGGCGCCCAACGGCGTCGATTTCGTCGATGAAGATGATGCAGGGTGCGCTTTTCTTGGCTTTGGCAAACAAGTCGCGCACGCGCGACGCGCCGACACCCACGAACATCTCGACGAACTCCGAACCGCTCATCGCAAAGAACGGGACTTCCGCTTCCCCGGCGACCGCGCGTGCCAAGAGCGTCTTCCCGGTTCCCGGGCCACCCATCAGCAACACGCCTTTCGGGATCTTGGCGCCGAGGTCGATGAACTTTTGTGGATGCTTCAAGAACTCGACAATCTCGCCCAGTTCGTCCTTGGCTTCTTTGACGCCGGCCACGTCAGCAAAGGTGACTTTGTCTTTGCCGTCTTTTTGGATTTCGCGTGCGCCGGACTGGCCGAACATCATGGCGCGGCTGTTCTGCCCTTGGACTTGGCGCAAGAAATACCACATGACCGCGAACACCAAGAGGAAAGGCAAGAAGTCCTGCGCAAAAATGCTGACCCAGTACGACGGGCCGGATTCGTCCTTGATGGTGATGGCGACGTTCTGCAATTTTGCGGTGTCGACGCCGTAGTCCTTCATCTCTGACGTGAAGCCTTCGGTGTCTTCTTTGGACGCTTCGATCTTGGTGCCGTCGCTCTCGGTTGCGATGACGTCCGTGCCTTGTACGTTGATCGCCGTAATCTTGCCGCTCTGGACTTCGCGCGCGATGGTCGAGAGGTCGGTTTGCTTGTTGGTATTGAAGTTCCAAAAGGCAAGCGCCGCACCCAAGACGACCAGCGCCGCCACGAAAATAAGGATGTTTTTGGTGGTTGAATTCATATCAGAAGTCGTTTTAGTCTACGTGACCGTACAGGAAAACGCGAGGATTGTCGAGGGAAGTGGGTTTATCCGAGAGGATTGACAAAACGGGCATTTTAGGGTAGTTTGAGGAGTCCAATATGGACGAACCGTGCCTGTACGGAATACAGGTTCTGCTCAATTGTCGCCGATCCTACTGGCCTAAAAAGCTGTTGGGACGAGAGATATTGAATGGAGAACATCATGGCTCATTTGACCACCGGGCAGATCAAACAGCTGCTCGAGATCGATTCCGCCGGAGAAGGAATCCGCGGCGAGGTGCAGGAACTCATCAAGCGACTGACCTCGGGCGGCGTCGGCGCAGAGTCCGATGACCCCTTCCTGCTCCAGGCGAAGCGCCTGTGGGATAAGGGCTTCGGAGAACGCTACCAGTCCTTTAGCGAATACCTGGGGACGATCCCCGGTATCCCCGAAGCGCTGAAGCATGACGACGTTCGGTTCCCGTTCCTGGTGCTCGTGGATGCTCGGCTCAGCCTCAAAAAGAGCTGTGAACTTGCCGGTGTCATTTACGTGAGGAATGGTCGGAACTTCGAGGACTACGATCCAAAGAATACGAGGACGGAGCGGGTCTACTGGATGCGCTGCCAGGACGGTCAACAGAACCGAGGGAAGACGGTGGAGGCCAGTCGCGAGAACTTTGCGGAGAACGAGATCGGCCTCACGGCGATGGAGGGCATCGCGTTGTACGCCCAGCATCCAGCAATGATCAAGAATCATTCGCTCGAACTCGTTCGTTCGGTGATCCATAACGGGGACGGTGGCATCATCCGCGTGGCTTGGTTCGGCCTCTATCACGGCGTGCCGAAGCTCGACTCCAGCTTGCTGGGGCATACTGAAGGAGATCCAGACAGCGGCACCGCTTCCTGTCGGAAGCAACATTGATCCTTTGAACCTCACGTCCGTAAGGCTCGACCCATGCATGTCTCTCGTGCATGGGTCTTGTTTTTTAGATACAAAAATCCCCTCACATGAGGGGATTTTACTCGGGCCATTAGGCCGCGACTTCTTCTTTCTTTTCTTCCTTGGCCGTGCGGAGCGAGAGGCCGAGGCGGTGGTTTTCCGGGTCGATCGAGACGATGCGGAAGTCGAACTCGTCACCGACGCGTGCGATTTCGTTGACGTCCTTGACCGGCTTGTTGGAGAGTTCGCTGATGTGGGCCAAGCCGTGGATGTCCGGGTCGAGTTCCACGAACAGTCCGAACGGGTTGATCTTGAGCACGCGGCCCTTCACGTTTTGGTTGACCTTGAAGCGGTCGCCGACGTTCTTCCATGGGTCGTCCACGAGCTTCTTCATCGAGAGGAAGATCTTGGAACCTTCGATGTTGATGATCTCGGCACGCACGTGGTCGCCGACGTTCAGGACGTCGCGCGGGTGGTCGATGCGCTGCCAGGCGATCTCGGAGATGTGGACCAGGCCTTCGAGGTTGGCGTCAAAGCGGACAAATGCGCCGAAGTCGGTCACGGCCGTGACGTCGCCTTCCACCTTGTCGCCGACCTTGTACTTCGAGAGCACGCTTTCTTGCTTGGTTTCCCACACGGCTTTCTCGGACACGATCAGCTTGTCGCCTTCTTCGTTGACGTCGATGACTTTGACGTCCAGCGTCGTGCCGACGAGTTCCTTCAGTTTTTCGAGGATGCGCATCTTTTCGCCGCCTGCCACGCGCGGGTAGTTTTCCGGCGAGAGCTGCGACACGGGGAGGAAGCCCGCGACGCCTTCCACACGGACGATGAGCCCGCCCTTGTTGGCTTCGAGGACTTTGACCGGGACCACGACGGCGCTCGTAAAGAGCTCGCGCAGTTTCTCCCACGACTTCTTGCGGTCGGCGCCTTTCAAGGAAAGCTCGAGTTCGCCGAATTCGTTGTCGATGTCGACCACGGTGGCTTCGACTTCATCGCCGGCCGTGAGGTGGAGGTTGGGGTCGAGTTCCGGGCCACGGACGATGCCGACGGCCACGCCGTTGACGTCGATGCGGACTTCGTTGCGTCCGACCGCGATGACGACGCCTTTTAAGGTGTCGCCGACTTTCGGGAACGCGGTCGTGGCTTCATCGACGAAAAGTTTGTCGATCTCACTCGGATTCTTGTCTGCTGTCTTGGTTGCTGTTGCCATATAAAACCTGTCTGTTATCCCCCCGACGGTAGCGCCGGGAAGTGCCGTTTCGCAGGGGAAAACCTGCACCCAACGGCTGATGAATAGGGTTCGCAGACAATACGTCAAAGCCTGGGTTTTGGCAAGGGGGCGATCCGGCGCTACACTATGCGCATGTCAGACCTGTTTTTGGACCTTCGCGACAAGCCGGCCGTCATCGATTTTCTGGTCGATGCCTTGGAATATGCTTCTTCTCAAGACCGCGAAAAGGCCGAAAAGATCGTCACCGCCTACCAAGACGGCGAACACCTCAAGACCGACAAACTGGCGAGCGATGCGCGTTCGCTTGCCATCGCCACCTGGCCGGCGCGCTACGCCATCCGCCGCTATTTTGCCGAAGAAGGTTCATCAGATGAATGGCGTAAGCTCTTGTCCGCCCTCCGCCCATCAACAGCGGCACTCTTGAAACGGTTCCGTGACGCCAACCGACTCGGCACCGTTGATGCATCGCTCGCGCATGCCGAATCTGACGTTGCCTTGCGCGACGAAGAGCGCAGCGAGATCGAACACGTCCGCATCCAAGTCCGGCATGAGACGTGGCGCGAGAAGCAGGGAGCCCTCGCCACGCTCAAATCAGAGGGCGAACGCGAGCTTGTCCAATCCATTGGAAAGCTGCGGACGTTGCGTGATATTGCCGTCGAATCAGAGCCGTCGATCCAAGACGAAATCTTTTCCAAGATCGCACGCTACGAGGACAAGATGTATTTTGCCGGGGAGTCCGTGCCGCTCGAAATCCTCGACCAGGAGATCGCGTATTACACCGACCAGAAAGAAGTTGACCCGTTGGAAAAGGAAGGACGCCCACTCCGCGGCCGCAAGCGCCCGCCTGAAATCTAAGAAAACAAAAACCCGGCACGCGCCGGGTTTTTGTGTTTGCAATGTTATTTCGTCGTATCAGTAATCTTCACGAGTTTTGCTGTGAGGGGAACGGTCGGATCGTAACGCGTCGGTTCGGAAACCGCGCCGCCCAAGAGGATGGTGCCTTTGCCGTTTGAGGCGCCGGTCACAAAGTAGTCGCGCGTTTCGCCGAGGAATGTCACGGTGCCGTCCGGTGTGAGGTTGTAGGGTTGTTTGACGTTCATGACCAACCAGTCCGAGCCGGTCCACAGTGCTTTTCCGCCGAGCACTTCGTCACAGATCGGCCAGAAGTTATGCAGGCAAGGGAGCGTGATTTTTTTGACTCCCGCACCGGTGACGAATGCAGCCTGGGATGGTGAACCATCCGTGCCGCCGTCAACAAACAATGCCGTACTCCCGTTGCTCGAGATCGTCGGGTCATAGATTGAAGCGGCGGTGATGCTCGCAGTGATGTCCACGAATGACGTCCCGTCATAGAGGAAGACGGCTAGCGGCACGGGAGTCAGGTCGTTCATATATCCTGACCAGACGGCCGTAAAGAGCCATTCGTCGCCAGAGATCGGCACGATATCCACGGAACAACCCGACTGTTCAAGGCTGTCTGGGCAATATCCCATACCACCAAAGCCCATGCTATTGGTTGAGATCGTGTTGAGGTCTGATTGGAGCAATGGAGGCAGGCTAACGGGGATTGGCGAGGAAATGGTGCCGCCATCCCATTTGAAGATCCGGAGTCTGGAAGTTGAGATGTACCAGGCTCCGTCGCGTCCAACGATTTGCACGATCCCTTCATCAGCGGCTAATACGTTCCGCAAAGCCGATGTGACGTTGGCGTAAGAGCCATCCGGATAATATTCAATCGCCGTGAACTGGTTGTTGCGTGGCGCCATGTCCTGCAAAAAGATGACGCTTTGGCCATCCGAAACAATATCGTCCACGCGGCTCATGAGCGCATTCCGGAGGTCCTGCGTAATGTTCACCTGGGTCGTCCCGTTGGAACGGTAGACTTGGCCGTTTGCGTTGAAGTTTTCACCATCCGAATAGAACCAATTGCCGTTCGCGTATGCCATCGCCCAGATCGGGCGGTTCCGCCGGATCGTGAGTTTGGAAGAAATGTCCGTCCAATGGTACGGGCCGGCGTCGGCGATTGCAGGAATGGCAACCAGGATGCCGAGAGCCAAGAAACCGAGGATGCGCAGCGAGCGGATTTTTATCATATGCAAAAGTGTTGATAGCGTGAGTGAACCATGAATCTTGGATCGCTACAAACAAAAACCCCGGCACGCGCCGGGGTCTTTGTTTCTACTTCTTATTTTGCGTTGATGGTCTTGTAGCCGGTCCAGAGGGCGAAGCCGTCCTTGTCGACGATCTTGGCGCCGTAGGACACCGTGGTGCGGCCGTTGTACGAGCCGCCGGTGTAGGTGCAGGTCGAGCTGTTGGTGCAGGTCTTGACCAGCACGCCGTTGACCAAGATGTCGATGCGGTCGATGCCGTTTTGGTCCGAGGCCGTCGCCGTGTAGGTGATGAGGTCGTTCGGGCTGAAGCCGGCATCATGGTCGCTCGACACTTGGATCGTGCCGGGCAAATCCGTCGGGAAGCCGGTTGAGCCGGTACCCGTTGAGGTCGAACCCGTACCCGTGAAGGTGTAGGTCTCGGCTTCGGACCACGAGACGTTGCCTTGGGTGTCGGTCACCTTGGCGTTGACGTAGACGCTCGTCGTGCCGGCGGTATTGGCCGTCACGTTGTACGAGCACTGCTGGTTGCCATAGGCCGAGCCAAGGTTGCAGGTCTGGACAATGGCACCGTTAGCATAGACTTCGATCTTTTGGATGCCGTTTTGGCTCCACGCGCCGACGGAGAATGTGGCGGTGCTGCCAGCTGTGAATTGCGTCTGGTTGGCAGGCGTCGTCCAGATCCAGGTCGAAGGCGCCGTGCTGTTGGTGCCGGTCTGGGTCGTGGTCTGCGTCGAGCCGTTGGAGGTGATCGTGTAGTTGCGTGAACCGGACCACAGCACATTGCCATAGATGTCCGTTACCTTGGCGTTGACGAACACGCTCGTGCCGACGCTGTAGGAGTTGGCGCTGATCGTCGCGCTGCACGACTGGTTGCCAGTCGCGTTGTTGAGGTTGCAGGTGTTGACGATGGCGCCGCCGGCGACGATGTCGATGCGGGAAATGCCATCCGGGTCGTTGGCGCCGACACTGAAGACGGCGGACGAACCCTGGGCGAGCGTCGAGGTTTCTGGCGTTGACCAGACCCATGAGCTGCCGTTGGTGTTGGTGTTCGTGCCGGTCTGCGTCGAGCCGTTGGAGCTGATCGTGTAGTTGCGCGAGTCAGACCAGGTGATGTTGCCCTGGCTGTCCGTGATCTTGGCGTTCACGTAGACGTTGCTGCCGTTGCTGTAGGAACTCGCATTCACCACCGTGCTGCACGATTGGTTGCCGGTGGAATTGCCGAAGTTGCAGGTGTTGCCGGTCGTGCCGTTCACGTAGATGTCGATGCGCTGCAAGCCTTGCGGGTCATTCGCGTTGACCGTGAAGGTCACACTCTGGCCTTGTGACAAGGTTGAGGTGTCAGGCGAGGACGAGATCCAGGAGGTCGCGTTGCCCGTATTCGTCGTGCCGTTGTCTTGGACGGTCAGGACTTGGGAGTTGCTCCAAGCCGTCATGCCGTCAACGCCGGTCGCTTGGGCGTTCAGCGTGAGTTGGGTGCCATTGCCGTAGTTCGAACCGTAGACCGTGGCGCTGCACGTCTGCGTGCCGGAGACTTGGGAGAAGTTGCAGGTGCGGATGATCGTGCCGTTGGCGTAGACGTTGATCGTCGAGAGGCCTTCAGTCGCTGCGGCGCTCACGTTCATCGTCACGGACGAAGAGCGGCTCAAGGTGGAACCTGTCGGGCTCAAGGTGAACCAGGCAGACACGTCCGAGTTGTTAGTGTTGGTGCCAGTGGAGGTCGAGCTGGTCGTGACCGTCAGGTTTTGGACGGGTGTCCAGGCGACCTGGCCGTTCGCATCCGTGATTTCGGCATTGACCGCGACCGAGCTGTTGAGGCCGTAGTCGCCGCCGTAGAGCGAGGCGCTGCACTGTTGGTTACCGGTCGCGTTGTTGAGGTTGCAGGTCTGCTTGACCGTGCCGTTCACGAAGATCTGGACGCTGCGGATGCCAGCTGTGCTGTACGTTCCGACGAGGAAATTCATGAACTGGCTTTGGCCGATGTTCGTCTGGTTCGGGTCAAACCACGTCCAGAACGAGATGCCGTTTTGGGTCTGCGCCGTGTTGTTCGTGCCGTTCGTGTTGGCCGAAGCGGACGAGTTTTGGTCGACCGTCAGGCTATCCTGGTTGGACGAGCCGTTGGTGGCATAGCCTTGATTGTCGGTCGCGACCGCGTAGAATGGGATGGCGCGCGTCGACTGGCCGTTGGTGAAGTATTGCGAATCAAATTCACAGGTCGTGGCGTAACAGCTCTTGATGAGCCCGCCGTTGGCGTACACGTCGATGTGGCTCACGCCGTTCGGGTCAGAAGCTGACACGAGGTAATCAAACGTCCCGCCGTTGCCGACGATGAAGTTTGACGGGTTGCCGCTCGTCGTGACGGTCGGGCCATTGGCCGAGGTCGTCGTGCGGCCGCCGCCGAAGGCGGTCGAGTTGTTGGTGTTCGTACTGTTTGAGCCGTTGGCGTTCTCCGTCACTTTGACGAGCTTGGCCGTGAGCGGGGACGAGGGACCCATCAAACCAGCGACCGAATCCGCACCACCGATCAGGAAGCTGCCGGACGAATTGCCGGAGAGCGTGACAAAGTAGTCGGCGGTCGTGCCGTAGTTTTGGAAATTGGTTCCGTCAAAACGGACCAGGTCCTTGTTGGTGTCGGTGATCATCCACGAATCGCCGTTCCAGGCGATGAGCGTGCGGTTCCAGCTCGTCATCGGGAGGGCTGCAGCTTGGGTCGTGACGTCGGTTGCCGTAAAGCCGTCGAAGGTGAACACGTGGTTGGTGAGCGACGTACTGGTGTCACCGCCGGCGACGAGCGCCGTGGTGCCATTCGAAGACATGGCTTGCAAGTAGGTGATGCGGGCGAAGCGGCTCGTAATGTCGGTCATGCCGGAATTGGTGGAATACGAGAAAAAGCGCGTATAGCCGAGGTTCGGGTCGCGGTAGGCCAAGAGCCAGCCGGAGCTTGTCGGGACCATCGAGATCGGCAGGTAGGGTTCGCTGTCTGACGGCGAGACGTGGCGCGTCGAATAGGCGATGTCGCCGTTATAGGCGGCAATTTGGTTGGGCGCGAGCACCGTCGTAAAGCTCGTGCCAAACGAACCGACGAGCACGCGGCCTTCGGTCGTGACAATTGCCCAAGTGCCGTTCTTGCCGGTGATCGAGGCGATGCCTTCATTGGAATTCACGTAGCCGCGTACGATGTTGGTCTCGTTCACGGCGGTGCCATTGTCGGCCACGATCTCAAAGGTGTTGTTCTTCGAGGTGACGTTCTCCAGGAAGAGTACCGTCTGCCCATCTGAAACAATGTCGTCAACGCGGTCGATGCCGGCGTCGCGGACGTCGGTCGTGATGTCGGACAAGATGGAGCCGTCGGTCTTCCAGACATGGCCGCCGTTCCAGAGGTTCTGGCCGTCGGTAAAATACCAATACGGTTCGGCACGGCCGATGGCCCAAATCGGGCGGTTGGCGCGTTCCGCGATCTGGCCCGAAAGGTCGGTCCAGGTCCACGGTCCGGTGTCAGCAAGAACTGGGGCAGCGACAATCAGGCCGAGGCCCAAGACTGCCACCGCGAGAAACACGCGCTTGAGGGTGTTGGTCATATGAAGTATAGTTGGCTTATTCTAGCGGAATAATAAAGTTTTTAATGCTATCGATTCGCCCGCAAAAGCGAATGAATGAATATAGCAAAAAATAGCTAAAAGGTCAATAGTTCCAGCTAACCACGGAATATCCTGCTGGACAAGCCTCATGCCAGGCTCTGTTGCAGGGCGTGATGGAGGATCAGCGCCGCTTCGGTCCATGACCGTGGTTTTGGCGCTTGCGGCCGAGGATGTTCAAGCGACTGCTTGATGGCGTCGACCCAAAAATGGGGTTTGGCGGGATTGGCAAAAAATGTATTCAGTGGCGCCGTTTCTGGCAGCGCGCCGGCCGTTGATGCAACGCACGGCGTGCCGTGTGCCATGGCTTCGTGGAGAGGCAAGCCAAAACCTTCGTACCAAGATGGATAGAGGAAGACGGCCGCACGCCGGTAGAGACCTGCAAGTTCGGCGTCTGTGGGGTTTTCGATGGGATGGATCCAGGTTTGGGTAAATGGCGGGCGCATGCCCTGCGTTCCCACGAGAACCAGTTCCAAATCCTTGAACCCTGGTTCTTGTCGGAGCAGTCGGATGGCTTCAATGGCTGTGGCGCTGTTTTTGCGTGGGTCTTGGGCGCCAATGGCCAGCGCGAATCGCCGCGGCACGTTATGCACTTCGGCGACATCATCGACACGTGTGCTGCCGATCGGGATCGTGAGGATGCGGTTTTTTTCTATGCCTAAGATGCGTTCTGCATCACGCGCCGTCGTGTCCGAAACGGCGAGCAACATGCTAGCTTCTCGGATGCGTTCTTTGGCTTCAATCGCCTGGTGCCAGATGCGTTGTTTGCGCGTGAACCAACGCGGCTCGATCAAGAATGACAGGTCATGCAGCAAGAGTACGGAGGGCGAACCAATCGGGCCGATGAAACCGATGTTGGGAAAAAAGACCGCGTCCGTTTTTCCGAAACGCCGCATGGCGCGGTCAAACGAATTCGCGTGGAACATCGTTAATGTGCTCCAGGCTTTGTTGGGCAATGTGAGATGTTCGTGGCGGATGTTGGGGCGCGCTGACAAGATGGTCGGGAAAGGGGGAGCAGCTGCTCCCGTCGTCGCGCAGACGAGTTCATCATCCGGAAATGCATCGGCATGGGCTGCGACTAATGCGCGACCCACGCGGCTCACGCCGCCCGTAGGCTCGCAGAGCGGCCGTGCATCCACCAAGATCCTCATGCGTGTTGGGTGACGCGTTCGACGAGCGTCCGCATCTCGTATTGGAACCGCTTGCGTGAATACCGTTCGGCATGCGCGCGGATTTTTTGGGCGTCGAACTGCGTCGGGTCAAAGCGCAACACGGCGTCGCGGATGTTTTCCCAGCGGTCGACGTCGATGTGCATGCCGGTCACGCCGTCCACGACGGTTTCTGCGCCGCCGCCCTTGCGGCAGGTGATGACCGGCTTGCCGGCGGACATGGCTTCCACGGCCGTAATCCCAAAGTCCTCGACCTGCGGTGCGATATAGCCGATGGCGCCATGGTAGAGCTGGACTTTCTCGCCTTCCGGCACGTACCCAAGGCATTCAATCGTCGGTCCGGACATCCGCCGAATCCGGCGCGCTTCCGGGCCCGTCCCAAAAATTTTGAGTGGCAGTTTCAGGTCATTAAACGCACGCACGATCGCATCAAAACGCTTGTATTTGACGAGCCTTCCGCCCGCGAGCCAATAACTCCCGAGCCGCGTCGCGAGCTGGATCTTGTCGGTATCAACGGGCGGCGCCATGATTTCTGCTTCCCGCCGGTAGCAGCGCATGATGCGTTCTTTGCTCGTCTGGCTGTTGGTCACCAAATGGTCGGGCCGGCCGGCCGCGAGTTGGTCCCACGAGCGCAGTTCATGGAACGGCACGAACACGCGCAGGATGTTGGCATACGGCATGTCGCTCAAGTAGCCGAACCGTTCTTGCCATAAAAAACGCGTCGGCGTGTGGCAGTAGCAGATGTGAACGGCGTCTGACGGTGCGATCACGCCTTTGGCAAACAGGCTGGTGGTCGAGATCACGAGGTCGTAGCCCGTGAGGTCGAGGGATTCCACGGCCGTTGGCATCCACGGCACGTAGGCTTGGTAGAACCGGTCGGCAAACGGCCAGCGTTGGAGGAACGACGCGATAACCGTCCGGCCCTTGGCTTGCGCGTGGTTTGGTTTGTAGATCAGGACAAACGTCGGCGCGTCCGGATACATGTCTTGCAACGCCGCGAGGACGCGCTCCGCGCCCCCGTCTTGGACGAGGTAATCGTGGACCAAGGCAATTTTCCGTTTTACGTCCTCCATGCTGCCGCCCATCTTACTCGCTTGGCGATAGCGTGTCGGCCAGAAACGTCAATACTTAATACGCCCCCTTACGTTGGAGCACGGCAAACGGCGTCTTCAAGATGATGTAGAGGTCCAGCCACGGCGACCAGTTTTCGATGTACCAGGTGTCGAGGCGTGCTTCTTCGTCAAAATCCAAGTCGCTGCGGCCGGAGATTTGTGCCATGCCGGTGATACCAGGGCGGATGGCGAGCACGCGCAAGTGGTGCGGTTGGTATTTTTCGACTTCGCGCGGCTGGTGCGGACGCGGGCCAACGAGCGACATGTCGCCTTTGAGTACGTTCCAAAATTGCGGCAGTTCATCCAGCGACCAACGGCGGAGGAAATTTCCGACGCCCGTGACGCGTGGGTCGTTGGCGATTTTGTAGACGGGGCCGCCCTTGATACTTTTCTCCTTGATCAACTTCTTTTCAAATTCGAGGTTCTTGGAGGTCGAAGCAAACTGTGGGCCGATCGAGAATTTACGCCACATGGTCCGTAACTTATAGAGCCGGAAGTTGTCGCCGCGTTCGCCGACGCGTTCGTTTTGGAAGATCACAGGCAAGCCGTCTTCGATCAACAATGCGAGCGCGGACAGCAACAAAAGGGGAGACGTCAGGATGACAAGGATGAGCGACACGACAATGTCGAATGCGCGTTTGGCGATGCGGCCCCAGCCGTCGAGCGGCGTGCGTTTGACCTCGATGATCGGCACGCCGGTATCCGTCGTGACGGCGATATTGGTGAAGGTTGCGGCAAATAGGTCGGCAAGATAGCGGAACGTGAGGTGGTGCTCTTCGGCAAACGCGATCAGCTCGAGTGCTTTGGGTTTTTCCAGGTCCGGGTCGGCCAGGATGATGCCGTCGAGTTGGTCTTGTTTGTAGGCGGCGAGCAGTGCGCTTTTCGTCCTCTCGTTCCAAGTGTCAAAAGATTTGACGATGGTCACACCGAGAATAGGCCGAGCGCGATAGGTGTCGGTGACCGTCCCCGCCGCGACTGATTTCCCGATGATGATGAACCGCCGGTGGCCGATGCCGGCTTGCAACAACAAATGCCGGATGACGCGCAGCAATAAGCGTCCGAGCCAGACGTAGACGATCGAAAATACCAACACGGCTAATACAATGAAACGCGAGGTCGTGATTTCACGCCGGAAAAAGACGGTCGCGATCACGATCATCGTTCCGGCGCCACAGCATAAGATGACGCGCCCCAGCTCGCTCCACGCTTTGCGTGGCGTCATGCGATAGAGGCCAGCGATGGCAAACAGCAAAATCCAAATCAGGACGAAAAGCGATGCCGTCGAAACGTATTGTGGAAAATTGACGTTCTGCAAGATCGGCAAGACGTCGGTCACGAAGCGCGAGAAGCGTAGCGAGTAGGCAGAAATCGCCGCAGCATAAAGCGCTAACGCGTCGAGCGGGAGCAATAAAGCCGTGAAGGTCAGGTCGAGACGGCGGATGCGCACAGAGTTGAACGCAGTATAGCGCGAAAGCGGCTAAAACGAAGAATGCGTCCGCTGGATGGGCGGACGCAAGCCTTAGGTCGTGTCGTGGTTTCCGGTTTCGCGGAAGATTTTGGCGAGCCGCCGCCGGCGGATGGCGAGAAGGAGCGCTTGCAGGTCATCCGGGTGGAGCGGCGGCAGGAAGTTTTCGAGCGCCATCATGAAGCGGTCAAAGTCTTCCTGGCTCAAACGTTCGTAGGCGATGGAACGCAGCTTGAGTTGGCCATCGTTTGGCGGATGCCGCGCGCTTTTGCGGAGTTTGTTGATCTCCACCTTCAACCGGCGGAGCAGGCGGTTTTGGGCGATCTGGTCAGTGAGAAGGTCGAATAGAGACATTTGTCTTCCTCCTGAAAAAGTCCTGGCCAGAGCTTAGTGTGGCACTAAACGGACGTCAATCTTTGCAACAACAAATCCCGACACAAGGTCGGGATTGATTGTCCGGGCTGGACGGTAAGCCGAATTTTGTCCCCGTCTTGCGACAGGTGATGACCATCTATCTGGGATGACGATTGCTCGTCACCTCGTGCGAGCTACCAGTCCCCCGGTTTTCACCGGGGGTCTTGCTCTTGCACCAGAGAGGGTTTGCCACACTCCAATGTCACCATTGGAGGAGAACGGTCGCGGGACGTTGGTCCTGACTTTCATCAGGACGCACCTACATCCGTTCACTTTTCACCTGTCACCCCGCTGCTCGCGAGCGGCGGGGCT
>JBAQQZ010000047.1:0-7045 GCA_049295615.1 Patescibacteria group bacterium | reverse complement strand
TTAACGTCGAAAAGAAAGAAATCAAAACACCTGCCGCGGCAGGTGTTTTGATTTCTTTCTTTTCGACGTTAACGGTGTGAGGCGACTTCGGCTTTCAACGAGGCGACAAGGTCCGCTTTGGTGATCGTCTGCTGGTCCGGATTGCCGCGGCGGCGCATGGTCAATGCTTCACCGGCTGCTTCCTTGTCACCCACGACCAGCATGATCGGATTCTTCCCCTTCTCCGCCTCGCGGATTTTTTTGCCGACGGTTTCCGCGGAAGAATCAACTTCGACTCGGAAACCCTGCGTTTCCAGCTCCGCGGACAACGCCTGGGCAAATTCGATGTGCCGGTCGGCCACGGGCAGGACCATGACTTGCACAGGCGCGAGCCACAACGGGAACGCGCCAGCATAATGTTCGATCAAGATGCCGAGGAACCGTTCAACCGAACCGAGGATGGCGCGGTGGATCATGACGGGACGTTCCTTCTCGCCTTGCGCGTTGGTGTATTCGAGCCCGAAACGTTCAGGCTGGATGAAGTCGAGCTGGATCGTCGCCAACTGCCATTCGCGTCCGATCGCATCCTTCGCAATGAAATCGAGCTTCGGCCCGTAAAACGCCGCTTCGCCGATCCCCATCTCGACCTCGCGTCCGACACTCTTCATCAAATCGGACAACGTCGATTCCGCTTCATTCCACAGCGCGTCATCACCGAGATATTTTTCTGGCTTCTGCGGGTCGCGGACGGAGAGGCGGACACGCAGCGGCATCTCAAACGCGGCATAGAAGCCTTCAATGATGCGGTACATGGCCATGGCCTCCTCCTTGATCTGGTCGCGGCGGCAAAAGACATGCGCGTCGTCCTGCGTGATCGAACGGACGCGTGACAAGCCCTGGAGCTGGCCGGTGTTCTCGTCACGGTAGACGGTCGTGACCTCGCTGTAGCGCAACGGCATGTCGCGGTAGCTGCGTGGCTTGGCAGCAAAAATCTGGGTGTGGTGCGGGCAGTTCATCGGTTTCAAGACGAACTGTTCGTCCGTTTTCTTGCTCGACACATGGAACAGGTCATCTTCAAACTTGTCCCAATGGCCGGAGGTCTTGTACAAATCCGACTTGGCCAAATGCGGGATCCAGACACGGGTATAGCCATAGGGCTTCATGAGTTCCCACACGAAATCCACCAACCCTTGGCGGAGCAACGCGCCACGCGGCGTAAAGAGCGGCAACCCAGGGCCGACGAGCGGCGAGAACGTGAACAAGTCCAATTCCGCACCAAGTTTCCGGTGGTCGCGCTTTTCGGCTTCGACCATCATCGTCTCAAACGCCGCGAGCTCGTCTTTCGTCGCAAAACACAAGCCATAGATACGTTGCATCTGGGCGTTGTCCGAATTCCCGCGCCAATAGGCGCCGGCGATCTTGTTGAGCTTCCATACGCCGATGTCAGACGCATGGCCAACGTGGGGACCGCGGCACAAGTCGAGAAAATCTCCCGTCTTATAGACGGAAATGACGGCCGCGTTGTTCGGGTCAAAATCCTCGGCCTCCTCGGCGGACAAACGTGTCGTGCCGCGTGTCTTGAGGTCGTTCAAGAGTTCGACTTTATACGTCTGCCCCATCTTCCCGAACAAGGCGATCGCATCGTCAATCGGCAATTCCTCGCGCTCGAACGCCGGGTTTTCTTTGACGATCTTGCGCATCTCCTGGTCGATCGAGGTCAGGTCCTTTGGAGTAACAGCACGGCCGATGTCGATGTCGTAATAAAAACCGTTATCGACGACTGGGCCGACGCCGAACTTGGCGTCCGGGAACAGGCGCTTGATGGCCGCAGCCATGACGTGAGCCGCACTATGGCGGCGAGTTTCGAGGGGGAATTCCATATGTTTAATGCTGGTCGATAGATAAGAGCGGGTGACGTGGCGAACGTTTTCTCGCGATGCGATAGCATCCGCGAAAAACGCGAGCCGCGGCAGGACCCGCGATGCCACACAGAAATAAAAATACCCGACGAGACAGTGCGCAATCGCACGATTCGTCGGGACGATTCCGATGACAATCGGGACCGCGGTTCCACCCGCTTTCCCCGCTGGACACCGGGGCGCTTTTTCTTGGATTGTCTCTCGGACGCCGCCGGTTGGTAGCCGGTTCAATCAAAGTCTAAACGACAAGCGGCTTTGCCGTCAACTACTCGACGGTCAGGTCTATGTGGTCGCCTGATGTCGGCAGTTTGTGGATCCAAGATGGGGTAATTGAGATATCGACGCTTTGCACGCCATCAATGGCCATCAACTTGGTTTTGGCATCGGTATCGGACATGCCAAGAATCGCGTCTTTAGACAGCTCCGTACTCTTGTTGGTCAGGCTTGACTGGGCTTGCGCCGAGATGGAGATCGTCGCTTTTTCCATCTTTGGGTCGGCGCTTTGGACTTTGTACACCACGAGCGACGGGTCAAACCCGACCAACTCGCGGCCTTCAGGCAATTTGTCGGTCAGCTTTTGCATCACGAGCGCCTGCATGTCTTTTTCGGGATAATACACCGCGGTCACGTCGAGCTTGACGGTCGCCAAGAAACTGTCCGATTGCTGGCCTGCGGCGACGTTGGCGTCCGATTGGATGGTCTTGTCGATATAGACGGCGTCCCAATCATCGCCCGCGCCGGCTTCTGCTTTCAATTCACTTTGCGCTTGCGCAAACACGGCATCTTGGAGCGCTTTCTGCGCCTGCGTCACATCATCTGAAGACACGACTTTGGAGATCTGTTCGCCGCCCTGAAAACCGCTGACGGTCTGCGCATAGATCCATTTTTGGATATCTATCCACAGCCCAGGGATCGCCAAATTCGTGCCATTCGCCAAGACGTACTGCGAGCCCGGCTGGTCAGAATGGGCGGTGACAAGGACTGACTGCTTGGGATCGATCACGACTGTCTTGTCGATGCGGTAAATCCGGCCGTCAGGCGTCTGGAGGCGCGTGGTCTTGATGAGCGTCTGCGGTTGCGAATAGTTGTTAAAGATCCGGACCGTCCCCGTGACAGTCGTCGATACAGCCGTCCCAGTGGTTTCTTTGACCGAAAACTCTTGGATTTTTGAGAAAACACCCTCCACGACACGGCCTTGCAACTGGCCGGCCTGCGGGCTCTTGGCGATGTCGACCGTGGTGTCGAGGTTGTCCGTCTCGTGGACGGTCTTCACATCCACCTTGGCATGCACCGACGACACCCAGAGCGCCGCCACGATCACAACCAGGGTCAGCCCCAAAAAAGAGATTGCGATATTGCGGTAGACGCTGGATGTGGGCGGCGGGGCAAAGCCGGTTTTGCCATGTGAACGCGAAGAACGAGTGGCCATAGATCGTGGATAAGTATACCACGCGTCCCGCATCGGTTCTATGCACCGGCGATACGGGAACGCAGCGAGGCAATCTCGTCATGTTCCTTGCGCATCGTGGCCAATTCCTTGCCAAGCGCCACGACTTTTTCGTGCTCCGCACCGAGGGACGCTTCTTTTGATACCAGGTCTTTTTCGAGTTCAGAAATACGCAGTTCCGCAAAACTCAAACGCAAGTTGTTTTCAAGCTTGGAAACCAGCCCATCCTCATATTTGAGGATGGCTTTGCCTTTTTCACGCAGCTGTTCTTCAACGAACGGGACGATCTCCGCTTGCACGAGACCGCCGATATCCATTTTCCGGTCCATCAGCTTCTGTTTCCATTCGGCAAGCTTGCTGCGGCCGTGGTTGCCGAAAATCGCTTTCTCAGAATACGACCGGAGCACCGCCAACTCCTGTTCCCGTTCGCCTTTTTCGCCGTCATCCGCGCGTTCGGCTTCAAGCGAACGCGACAACAGGAAGGCCAAGCGGTTCACGCCTTTCTCCCATTCCACGCCTTGGTCCGCAATCTCGTTCAGCTTGTCAGACAGTTCATGCAATTCTTCTGCAGACCCGGCTTCGGACGTCAATTCCACTCCCCAGTCTTTCAATTGCGCGCGCAACGCTTCGCCTGACGAAGCCGAGTGCCGACCAAAATTGAACTGCAAGGTTTCCGGACGGTAATTGGCCGAGGCACCTTCAAACGCCGGGATCGGGCCTGCGATCTCGTCTGATGCCAGGCTGATGTCGGCCAACGCTTCTTGCACGATCTTCGGGTCGACCGTGCCAAGCGTCAGGGAAAACTCATCACCCCCGACGCGGTACGCTTCTGCTGAAATTCCGTGTTTTTCTTTCAACTGGCGTTTGACGTAATCCATTACGCGTCCCGCCGTGATGATCGCCTCATCCCCTGTCTTGCCGCCACCTTCCTTATCAAAAAACTTGAGGAACGCCATGTCGACGGCAATCGCCGTGACCGGTGCCCCTTCTTTCAAATTTTTTTCGAGCGTCTGGAAATATTCCCCGCGGCCGTAGAGTCCTGTCGCGTAATCACGCTTGGAACGTTCAACGTCATATGCCAAGCGCGCCAGGCGACGGTGCTCATCCGCATGCGTACCGGTTTCGGCGACAGACGTGTCCATCTGCTGCTTCAATGACTCAATAGCGGCATGGCCTTCCGTTTGGCCGAGCGCCGCCGACCGTTCACGGAACGCCTCAATGGCACGTTGTTGTGCTTCGCCAAATTCTTGCGTCTGCCGTTTCTCGATCCCGATCTTGGGACGGTCGGATTTCGGCAACGATTCTTCCGATGCTTGTCTCTCCAAATCCGCCAGCACGTTTTCAAGGATCTTTTGGCCATTCGCCTGTTCCGTGGCGTTGCGGCTCTTGAACATCTTAATCGCCTCATCGCGCGCAACCTCAAATAATTTCCCTTTCCACGTGATCGGATGTTCCTCAAACGCACCCAGGTCGGTTATTTTTTTTGAAAAATCCTCAAACGTCGGTGGTGCTGTTTCACCATTCTCGGCAAATAAGTTGCCGACGTATTTCTTCAAGAATTCATCATACAAACGACGCGCGTCCATCTTGCCGGTTTCCGCGCCGCCGTGGATCTTATCGGCCATGCGTTGGCCACGCGTCCGGATCTTTTCAAAGTCATTGACCGTCTGGAGCTTTTCTTTCAACAGCGAAATGAGCACCGTCTCGTCTTCCAACCCGGCTTCCTGCGGCGACTGCTCAAGCATGTTGAGGAGCTTCGTCGCATCTTCGAGCGACGAGCGGCTGGCCGACAATGGGATCGGGTCTTGGTCTGGCCGTTCAGCAGAAATGTCGAGTGGCTTGGACAAGACGTCTTTCAATGACTCGGCGAATGAACGGTCGACATTTTTGAGGGTGACGGAGAAATCATTGCCGGCCGTGCGATAGACGTCATACATGGCGGCAAGTGCCGTTTCATCCTTCGCCGATTCCGGATGAGCCTTGACGAGCGCCTCGCGCAGTTTGGCTTGGACATGCTGGAACGTGAGCTCCAACCCCCGGTCGCCAAGCGAATGGTCACCTGATGCGTTCAACCGGTCGAGCTCACCCATGTTTATTTGGAGGAAGTGTGTGCGTGCAGCTTCGGCCTCATTCTTGAAAGAAGCCGCACCGTCCGGCCCGCGTTCCAGGCCATACGTCTCCGCCAGCTGGCGGATATCGCGGCCGAACCGTTCGCCTTTAAGTGCGCCCGTCGTGTCATGTTGCAGGTAAAACAATTCGCGCTCTGAATTGACGATCTTGAGGCCGTTGCGCCGGGACTCAACCGCTTCTTCATCGCCGCTGTCCTCGGCCGCATGCAAGGCCTGCTCAGCCTGTTGGATCCGTTCTTGGTATTGGGCCGTACCTAAAACGATCTTTGGCGTTTCTTTGATGCGGAGTGATTCTCGGAGGTCCATAGGTTCGCGGTTAGACTAACATAAAGCGCCCCGACCAGGAACGGCGGGGCGCGATGATGTGGGTGATGGTGGACGATGGCTAACCCGACGAGGAATCGGGCTTCTTGCGAAGCGCATTGCGGACGAACGCGTCCGCACCGGCAGACGAGGCGTGGAGCGTCGGGATGATGCGCAACGCGGCCTTCGCCTGCTCATCAGAGAGCTTGTCCAAATCGTGGGACGAGCGGAGGATGCCGGAGAACTTGCACGCGGCATGGAGCTGGTTGCCGAGCTCCGTCAGCAGCGTGGCGGTCGTGAGCGGCCCGGGTTTCGAGAGGAGCGCCCGAAATGCTTCGCGCACCTGGTTTTGTAACGTTTTCTGCGTCATCGGTTGAAGGTCCATAGCCAGAACATTCCACGTTTCGCACATCTTGTCAAGGCTAGCTGATCTTCACCGTCCCCTTGCCCAACAGCTCTTCCAGCCGTTTGACGACCTCCTCGTTCCAGACGATCTTGGACGAGGTCTTGATGCGCCGTTGGCCGTCAAAATCATCAATCAAAAAGAACACCGGATGGCTGCCGATGTAGCCGTCAAACACTTTGCGCAAATGGATAAGCACGGTCTCTGGCAATGATGCGCGGACGTGGAGCGTGATCGACGCCGCATCCGGCGGCCGCGCAGCTACTTCTTCCGACGGTGACTTCCAAGCAGACTCACTGGTCACGATTTCGTCCAAATTCTGTTCCGTGATCTCGAACGCCGTTTCGGCGAGGACTTTCATCTCGCCGTCCTTTTCTTGCGGCCGTCCGGCGACGACGAGCGGCGTATCAACTTCCCACCGGTCGGCAGTTTCTTTCAACGTGCGCGGGAAGACGACGACCTCCACGCTGCCGGATAAGTCTTCCAACTTCACAAACACCATCGCCTCGTTATTTTTGGTAACGATCTTCTTTGATTGCACCACGACCCCGCCGATGCGCACCGACTTTTGCTTCTTGTGGTGCTCGAGGTCGGCGATGCGCGTCAGGATCGGCTTGAGCCGTTCGGAATATTCGCGGAACGGGTGTTCGCTCACGTACAGGCCGAGCAGTTCTTTTTCCCAGGCCAGCATGTCGCGCTTGTTCGCGGGCGGTGACGCTTTCAGTTTCAAGTCCGGCGGCGCTGTGGCGACGGCGAACAGGTTGAACTGCCCGGACGAAGATTCTCGTTCGCGGTCCTTGCGGAACTCAAGGATCGATTCGAGGTTGAACAACAGTTGGTTGCGGTCGCCGAACCGGTCCATGGC
>JBAQQZ010000046.1:0-4218 GCA_049295615.1 Patescibacteria group bacterium | reverse complement strand
GTCATGAGCCGGTCCCACCACGGCTGGGTCGCGTGCGCCGGCCGGGCGAACAGCGGCTCGAGGTCCGCGAACTGGTCCCACGCGATCGCGCGCCGCTGGTCCTCCGAGTCGCCGCGCACGGTCCGCGTCTCGCGCACGAGGATCTTGCTCGTCGTCTCGCCATCGCCATCGACCTGAGCCGTCCACCCGCCACGGCTCACGGTCCCCGACTTCGGCGCGCGCCACAACCGCTCGCCGCATGGCTGGCGGCACGCGAAGCAGAACAGCCGGAAGTTCCGCTCGAACGTCTCGGCGCGGCAGCACGCCGACACGCTGCCGGTGAGCGAGAGCGCGCGGGGTGACGGGATCGCATACCGCGCTTCGCGTGCCGCGATGTATCGGATCAGTAGGTGGTCGGTTTCGCTGGGCCGCACTTTTCTCAACCGATCAGGTCGATATCGCGCTTCGGCAGAGACGAGCCTCCCGTATGCGGCTCTCCTTCGTTTCGGATCACGAAGGTCATCGAAACTACGCCTAGCGCCCAATACGCCGCGAGACACTGCCACCACGTCATGCGGGCTTCCTCCGAAGTTGATTCCAACCGTGCGTCTTCATCCGCTTCACCCGCGGCGCGTCACCGATCGGCGGGATGGGCTCGATGATCTTGGTTCCCGGCGCTTCGGGGCCGAGTCGACAGACGCATAACGTGTCTCGGCTCGGCTTCGGCACCGGCTGGATGGCGCTCATGTGCTGATCTCCTCCACGCTCCATGTCGGCTCACCGCGCTTGCCTTTGCGGATCAGGCGAAAACGGAAGAACGGGAACAGTCGCGCGGCCATCCGCAACTTCGCCATGTTCTTCTCGCGCTGGAAGCCCTTGCATTCATCGAGTGACACTTCGCCATCGTGCCAGATCAGCAGATAGTCCGGCGTGTAGCGCAGATCGTGCGCCAGCTTGAACGTGATGGCCTCGTAGGCGTAGGAACGCAGCGTGCCGTCCTGCTTCATCGCTTCGAGCTGGAGCGCCCATGCGGCCTCGAGCTTGTTCATCGTGCCGGGCGGAGAGGTGCGAGCGCGGGCGCGGAGCCTCAACGCTTGATATGCGGCAGTGGCGCTCATTCTCCGGCTTCGCCTTCCGCGACCTTCCCCCGCTTCCTCCGCGGGTGATCGTCGATCGACACCTGTCGCTCCTCCGGCGTCATCGGCCGTGCGCGGATCACCTCGCCCGTGTCGGTTCGCACCGTGTCGATCGTTCCCGCTTCGAGATTGCGGCTCGATTCGACCTCGACCTCGAGCCATGTCTTCCGCTCGCGGATCTCGCGCGCGAGCGTGTTGGATTCACTGGCGAGGCGCTTGATTCGTCCTGCCGCTGCCTTCGCAGCCGCCGCCTTGTCGGCCTCCTCGCGATCGATCTCGCCGAGCACGCGCGCGAGGTCGTCGCCGCGGGCGCGCACGTCTTCGTCGGTCAGCGATCGGGGAAGCCACTCGGTTCGGTTCTCGTCCATCGGTCCTCCTTGCGGCCCCATAGCCGCGTTGCGGTTCAGCCTGCGCTCGGCACTTCGGGTGGACGCGCGATCACGACGGCATCGGGAGCGGTCACTTCGATGCGCATTATGTCGAACCATTTCGACTCGCGGAGGTTGCCGTCTTTGTCGAGCGTTGTGGGCGCGATGCACCACTGATCGCACCCCGTCTGCCAGGTCGTTCTCCCGGTCAGAATCCCCTCGAACCCGCTGATCTTGTCCTTTGCTCGATCGCCGAACTTCATCGGTCCTCCTTGCGGCGATGCCGCGTTAGGTTATTGCGGAGTCCGCGCGCAATCGAGGCACGTATGCAGATCGTTCCGCTTCGCCTCGAAGTGCCACGGGCGCCGATGGCCGCACTGGAACACCAGCCAGCCGGGCTCGACGCGAGCCACGACCTGCGGCGCGAGCATCGGGTTGCGCTCGTGGTCGGGGTGCGGCTTGGCGGCTCTCATCGCTCCCACCATGCATCCTCCTCGCCTACTGCAACGGCGTGCGGCTTCGGCGCTTCGCCCTGCGGAACGAAGCTCGCGCTGGGCGTGTGGCGCAGGAACTTCCCAACCGGGCCCGCTGGCGTGCGCCGGCTGTGCGTGACCTCGATCTCGACCCACGCGCGATCTGCTGGCTCTCGCAATCGCACGATACAGTCGGCCCAGAACTGGAGCTTCTCGCCCTTGATCCCGCCGGACTTGTTCGTCTCGCTGACCAACAAGAACGAAGCCGCACCGTCCGAATAACGTCTCGCCATCATCGCCCAGATGCCCAGCGCATCGAGTGCCGGGAAGTAGCTGCGCCCGGAGAGTGTGGCGATGGTGTTGATCGAATCGAGCACTACGAGCATCGCTTCTGCCCCGGGATTCTCCTCGCAGCGCAGGAAGATCGACTCGGGCGAGACGCCGCGTCCAACGTGGTAGACCTCGAGCATCTGCTCCGCATCTGCGCAGTCGGGGTGCTCGCGCAGGAACCGCTGCATCCGGTCCTCGAACTCCGTGACGGATAACTCGCCGTTGAAGTATTTCACCTGGCGGTTAAGGGTGGCCGCTGCCTTGATCGCGCTGGCGATCGCGAGTGTGGACTTCCCGACCTTGCCCTCGCTCGCGATCGCTGTCACGCCGTACAATCCACCCAGCAGCATCCGGTCGAGCGCCTCGATACTGCTAGGCCAGTGCAGCGGAAACTCATCGGCCTCGAGCAATCGCTTTCCGGGCTTCTCGTGCGCCTCGATCGCAACGTGCTCGTGCAGGGCGAGCTGCATACATGTGCGCGCGATCGTCCCGGGCACCGTCATCACATCACCGTCTGGCGCAGCTTGAATGGAACGGGCGGCGGCGGATTCTTTTCGCGCTCGGCGTCTTCGGCGGCGACCTTGGCCTCGATGGCCCGCATGTGGGCGCGCTCCTCGGCCGTCGTGGCGCGCTCGTAGGCCCGTGGCCCCGGGCGCTCGAGGTAGGTCCGCCAGCGGGCGAGCGCGATGCGCTTGATCCTACCGCCGCGCTTCTGGCGCGTGTCGCCCTTGGTCGGCGCATCGGCATCCGCGGCGGCCTCGATCTCGGGCCAGAGGCGTTCTAGCCACGCGGTTCGTTCGTGGTCGCTGGGCGGCGGGTGTAATCCGAGGTCACCGAGCAAGCGCGGAAGCGGCCCCCACGGGGGGCTCGCCAGCTCGCGACTAGCGAGCGGCGGTGCGGCGGAGCCGCGCAATCTATTCGGTTCTTCGGTTCCTTGGTTCTTCGGTTCTTCGGAGGGCGCGGAGTTACGCGGAGCGTCTCCGCCATCCGCGTAGCCGAGTCCCTGTTTTCGTTTGAGATTTCTGATATCGACGACCACACGCCGACCATCCACTGATACCGCGTAACCCATGCTGTCACAGTGGCGCCGCAGTGACGCCAGCCCGGCGTCGAACCCGCTCCGACCCGTCAGCCAGTTGAGGTCACCGTGGCCCAAGGTCAACTTGTCGCCCGTTTGGGCCGCGTGATACTGCACACCGAGCAGCCATAGACCCCACACGATCGCCCGCGCCTCGAGGTTGTCGAACACCTTCCCGTACCGCGGATGGCTCCTGCAGCTCAGGTGGATCTTGACGTGCGGGCGCTGCTTCTTTCGGAGCTCGTCGCTGGGATATTGCGGGCGCGGCATCAGACTTCCTGCGCCGGGTGCAGGAAGAACTCGCGAGCGTGCACGTGGCATCGCCACGAAACTCGCGCGAGGAGATCCCTCTCGAGCCGTCTCGCCTCACTCCGATCTCGGCATGGGCGATAGGAGACCAACTCGGTTGCCGACAGGCTACGCATTCGCTGTGCGAGATCGCTCGTGAGCCCGAGCTTCCAGCAGAGCGCGGCCATCCACGGCGCGCGAACGAGGTACAAGCACCATCCCGTCGGAATCGGATGACCGGCCCGATGGCGCACCCAGTGCGGCGTGTTCCGCTTCAACCCCTCACCCCCACGGCGAGAGCCAGAATGAAAAAGCGGCCCGGAAGCTAGAGGCCTCCGAGCCGCTGATCGCTCATGGACGTGTGACGGGCCATTGAGCGAAATAGAAGCGTATGGAATTGCCCGTCACGCGCCCATCATCCCCCATCCCCACCGCCATTGCAACCGATTTCGCGCGGGAATCCTATCCCGCCTTTCGGGGGCCGCGGCTACCGGCATTTCAGGAGCCGCATCTGCCCCGCCCGCTCCAACTCACCCTGCCACATGCGATCGTTCTCCCGCTGCCGC
>JBAQQZ010000045.1:0-1941 GCA_049295615.1 Patescibacteria group bacterium | reverse complement strand
TGATCACCAAGAACACCACGATCCCGACCAAGTTTGCGCAGACCTTCTCCACGGCAGAAGACAACCAGCCGGCCGTGACCATCAAAGTGTTCCAGGGCGAGCGTGAGATCGCATCGGGCAACAAGATGCTGGGCGAGTTCAACCTCGAAGGCATTCCACCTGCAGCACGCGGCACACCGCAGATCGAAGTGTCTTTCGATATCGACGCCAACGGCATTCTGCACGTCGGCGCCAAAGACAAGGGCACCGGCAAAGAGAGCAAGATCACCATCAAGGCCAACTCCGGCCTGAGCGAAGCTGAAATCCAGCAAATGGTGAAGGATGCCGAGCTCAATGCCGCCGAAGACAAGAAGAAGCTTGAACTCGTGCAAGCCAAGAACCAGGCCGATACCGCGATGCACAGCGTGAAGAAAAGCCTGACCGAATACGGCGACAAGCTCGAAGCCTCTGAAAAGGAAAAGATCGAAGAAGCGATCAAGCACCTTGAAGAAGCCATCAAGGGTGACGACAAGGCGCACATTGACGAGAAGAGCACTGCACTGATGACCGTCAGCCAGAAGCTGGGCGAGAAGATGTATGCCGACCAGCAAGCCAAGGAAGCCGCTGCAGCCGCACAAGCCGGCGGCGATGCGGGTGGCGCTGGCCCACAGGGCTCTTCGGCGCAAGCCGCTGACGACAACGTGGTCGATGCGGAAGTGAAAGAAGTCAAGAAGGGATAAGCGCTTGCGCTGAACACTGCAAATAGGCGCCGCGTTGAACAGCTTGAATGTTCAACGCGGCGTTTGTGTTGAAACCGGGCACTGAAAGACCATGGCAAAAAGAGATTACTACGATGTTTTGGGTGTTCCCAAGAACGCCTCGGACGAAGAAATCAAAAAGGCATATCGCAAGCATGCGATGAAGCATCACCCTGACCGCAATCAGGGTGACTCCTCCAAGGTGGCCGAGGAAAAGTTCAAGGAATCCAAGGAAGCCTACGAAATGCTGTCGGACCCGCAAAAACGCGCGGCCTACGATCAGCACGGCTTTGCCGGCGTCGACCCGAATATGCGGGGTCCCGGGGGAGCAGGCGGTGAGGGTTACGGCGGATTTGCCGAAGCTTTCGGCGATATTTTCGGTGACATGTTTGGCCAGCAACGCGGACGCCCCGCGGGTGGCGGACGCCAGGTATTTCGCGGCAGCGACCTGAGCTACGCCATGGAAGTGACGCTGGAAGAAGCGGCCAAGGGCAAGGATGCACAGATCCGTATCCCGAGCTGGGACTCCTGCGACACCTGCCACGGCAGCGGCGCAAAGCCGGGCACACAAGCCAAGACCTGCGTCACCTGCAGCGGCTCGGGCTCGGTCCAGATGCGCCAGGGCTTCTTCAGCGTGCAGCAAACCTGCCCCACCTGCCGGGGCACGGGCAAGGTGATTCCCGAACCTTGCACGGCCTGTCACGGACAGGGCAAGATCAAGAAGCAGAAAACGCTGGAAGTCAAAATTCCGGCCGGCATCGATGGCGGCATGCGCATTCGCAGCGCGGGCAACGGCGAACCCGGCACCAATGGTGGCCCGGCGGGTGACCTGTACATTGAAATCCGCCTCAAGAAACACGACATTTTTGAGCGGGATGGCGACGACATCCACTGCTCGGTGCCTATCAGCATCGTCACCGCCTCCCTCGGTGGCGAAATCGATGTGCCCACGCTGGCAGGCAAAGCCGCCATTGACATCCCTGAAGGCACGCAAACCGGCAAGCAATTCCGGCTGCGTGGCAAGGGCATCAAGGGTGTTCGCTCCAGCTATCCCGGTGACTTGTACTGCCATATTCTGGTGGAAACACCCGTTAAGCTCACCGAGCATCAGCGCAAGCTATTGCGTGAACTTGACGAATCCCTCAAAAAGGGTGGCAGCAAGCATTCGCCCAGTGGCGACAGCTGGACCAACCGACTGAAGAGC
>JBAQQZ010000044.1:0-21947 GCA_049295615.1 Patescibacteria group bacterium | reverse complement strand
CGCCTGCGGCTCACTCCGTCAACCCTTCGCCAAACGCCTCTTTAATCTTCCTTCGCCGGATCAAATATCCCGCCAACAAGATGGCGACAATATCCAGCAAAAGTTGCACGTACGAATCAACGCTATAGATAAACGGCCCGATCGTCCCCAAAAAATACCAGAAGAACAGGATGAACAGTGAAACCGTCACGACCATCCAAATGCCGAGCATCACGCCCATTTCCCTTTTCCCCGGAAGGCGGGAACGGAACGCCCACTCGGCGAATGCGAAGGTCACGCCAAACGCGATCAGCCAAACCACGAGGGACAGCGCATATCCCGTCCACGTTGGCGGGACGATGAAGTGCACGACCAATCCCGTGATGACATACGTCACCACCCAATCGAGGAATGCGATACCGAGATAACGGAGCCAAGGCATAGTTTAGAAGATGTTTCCGATGGATAGCATACGCCAAATGAGGACAACCAGGAACACGCCCGCCACGACACCCGGAATCCCATACCGGACGAGAATGTGGCCGCGGTCTTTTTGGCGGATCTTGATCGCCATGAACGCGATGAGGATGCCGTTAATGCTCCCGAAGATCGAACCGACCACGCTGACCGCTGCCAAAAAATCTCGCGGGATGATGAAGAGCAACATAAGCGGACTCAATAGTGCGAGCGCCCAGGCAACCGGCTTCGCCAAGTGCGCATCAAACCGCAGCATCGACTTGAGGTCCTGCATCAAGATCATGAAGCACGACCCGACGGACAAGAAGCCAGCGGCCGGGATCAGCCACATAAGCGACGGTGGGAATGCTTTCACGAGGTCCGCCGGGTTTGACGTGATAGCATTCCCCAACTTCGCCAGCGCAAACACGGCAAACAACCACATCAAGAGTGCCGCCGCGAGCGAACCGATCGCAATGCCCAAGCGCGACCGTACCGGGTCAAGATCAGCCAGCGCCACGACTTCCGGAACGGCCGGCATGCCAGACAACGCAAACAAGAAGACGCCGAGCGGGGCCAAAATATTCGTCCAATGCGAAACCACGAATCGGCTGCCATCCGCGCCGTTCAGGAAAAACGCGGTGGAGATAAGCAACAGCCCCACCAACAGCCACGCCATCGGTGCCTCAAGCTTGGCAATAAATCGCAGGCCGAGAAACACCGCGACGGCACCCGCGGCCCAAAACACGACTTGCCACACGAGCGTCGCCGCTGAAAATCCCGCCAGGCTCGCCAGGACCGCCAAAAACTCCCCACCCAAGATCAAATACGCAAAACACGATCCGATGATCTGCATGGGATGCGACAGGAATGCGACTGTCGCAAACCCGTTGCCAAGCAGCCGTTTTACCTGTCCCGGCAGGCGGTGCATCATCATCGTCGGCGTACGGATGATGACGTCCGCGTACAGCAAGTGCGTTGCCAGCACGACCAGCGCCATCGCCCAAAAAATGAGCGATCCAGCCAAGATGCCATTGTCTTTCAAGGCGGCAGGAAGCCCAAAGACACCGGCGCCAATGATCGTCCCGAGCATGGCGGTAGCGACCCGGAAAGTGGAGGTACGGCGCGCGGCGTTCATCCCCAAAAGTATAACACGTTCTCCCCTGTTTTTGCCTTGCGCCTGCGGCCGCCTCGCGCTACGGTTGGCCTCGTATGGCCATGCTCGAAAAACTCACACCGCAGAACCTTGAAGCCGAGCAATCACTCTTGGGCGCGCTCTTGCTCGATAAAGACGCCATCATCAAAGTCGGCGACCAGGTCGTGGCCGATGACTTTTACGCAGAAAAACACCGTCGCATCTTCGAGGCCATCGTCGACCTGTTTCGCAAGCATGAACCAATCGACATCCTGTCGCTGTCCAACAAGCTGCATGAGATGGGCGACCTCGAACGCATCGGTGGCCGTGCCTATTTGATCCAACTGTCGAATGCTGTGCCGACCTCGAGCCACGTCGTGCATTATGGGGAGATCGTCCAGAAAAAAGCGACGTTGCGGCGCCTGATCGTTGCGGCGCAAGACATCACGGCGCTAGGTTACGACGAAGCCGAAGACGTGGAGCGCCTGCTCGATGATGCTGAACAAAAACTCTTTAACGTCTCACAAAAATTCCTCAAAGCCAGCTTCACGCCGATCCAGGACATTCTCGACAGCGCCTTCGAACGCATCGACGAGATCCATCGCGAAAAAGGAAAACTGCGCGGCATTTCGACGGGTTACGTCGACCTCGACAGCATCTTAGGTGGTTTGCAAAAAAGTGACTTGATCGTCCTCGCTGCGCGCCCGTCGTGCGGTAAAACGTCGCTCGCGCTCGACATCGCACGCAACGCGGCCGTACGCTCAAAAGTTCCCGTCGGCTTGTTCTCGCTTGAAATGAGCAAGGAGCAGCTCGTTGACCGCATGCTGTGCGCCGAAGCCAACGTAAACCTTTGGAGCATGCGCACCGGCCGTTTGTCCGAGTCCGGCCCGAATGACGACTTCAGCCGCATCGGCCACGCGCTCGGCGTGTTGGCGGAAGCACCGGTCTACATCGACGACTCGGCCAACGCCAACATCATGGAAATCCGGACGAAGGCGCGGCGCCTGCAAATGGAAAAAGGCCTCGGCTTGCTCGTCATCGACTATTTGCAACTCATGGAATCGCGCAACCACGGCGACGACAGCAACCGCACGCAGGAAATTTCCGAGATCACGCGCGGCCTCAAATCCATCGCGCGCGAATTGAACATTCCCGTGCTCGCCTTGTCGCAGCTGTCGCGTGCCGTGGAATTGCAAAAACCCGCCATCCCAAAACTCGCCCACCTGCGTGAATCAGGTTCCATCGAACAAGACGCCGACATCGTGCTGTTCATCTACCGCAAAGCAGCCGACAAGAACTACCGCACCGAAGACCTGTCGCCCGAAGAACGACACACCGCCGAAATCCACATTTCCAAACACCGCAACGGCCCGACTGGCGTCGTCAGCCTGTTCTTCGACGACGGACGCGCCAGCTTCAAGAACATGGCAAAGAAGAGCCAGACGCAGCAACTCGCACCAGCCGGCCACGCGCCACAGCTCGGCGGCGGCGAAGCACCGCCGGCGTTTGATCCGTCGACACCGATCACGAATACGGCTCCGCCTAACGCTCCCTTTTAATCCTCCCATCTCTATCTAACTCCAAACACGACGGGTGGCACGGCGAATACTTTTTGCGATGCGACCAGCATCGGTCAAAAAGTGTGAGCCGTGACAGGACCCGTCGTCTCCTATACTCTCCCCTCATATGTTCAACAAACTCAAGCAATTCAAGGATATCCGCGACAAAGCAAAGACCATCCAAGCGGCGCTGGCTGACGAAAAAGCTGATGGTGAAGCCGGCTGGGGCAAAGTCAAAATCACGCTCGACGGCAACCAGCATGCGGTTGCGGTGTCGATCGACCAGTCCGTCATGAACGATAAGACGAAGTTGGAAGGCATGATCAAAGATGCCATTAACGACGGGATGCAGAAGATCCAAAAAATGATGTCGACAAAACTCAAAGACATCGGCGGCCTCGATTTGGCGAAAGACATGCAAGACATGATGGGTGGCGAAAAATAACCGATGGCATCATCCACCCCAAAACCGATCCACGACGCCGCCGCAGCTTTCGATAGCCTTCCTGGTGTCGGCCCGCGCGCGGCGATGCGCTACGCCTATTGGCTCGCCGGACAACCGAAAGACGTGGTCCGGCAGTTTGCGCGTGCCTTTGAAGGCGTCTCGCAAGGCATGGGAAAGTGCGATGTGTGTGGGATGTGGACCGATGTCGCACGCTGTCCTATTTGCAGCGACGCCAAACGCGACCAGACGAAACTTTGCATCGTTGCTTCGAGCCAAGACGTCCGCGTCATCGAAGATTCCGGCGCATTCAGCGGTCGCTTCCACGTGCTCGGCGGGATGATTGACCCCATCGAAGGACGGACGCCAGACACCCTGAACATCGCCTCGCTCATACGGCGCATTGAAGCTCCCGACACAACCATCTCTGAAATCATTTTAGCCCTTGATCCGGATGTTTCCGGTGACACGACAGCCCTTTATTTGACCAAGCAACTTTCGCGATTTCCCGTCAACGTAACGCGCCTGGCGCGTGGGCTCCAACACGGCTCGCAGATCGAATACGCCGACGGCGCGACCATTGGCGATGCACTACGCAACCGGCGCACGCTCGACGGAACGAAACAGGCGTAACACCAACCGAACCAAGATGGTATACTGGAAAATCGGTTGTTTTTGTCGTACCTTTTCAAGGAGGGATAAAACCATGGCGAACATCTGTCGGGTCTGCGAAGGACCGATGCAGCCCGACGGACGCTTCTGTACGTTGGGCCATGAAAAGCCGCTTGATGCGATGCTCGAGGATTACCTCGACGAATTCCCGGAAGACGCAGGAGACCGTGAGACGGCGCCGCCGGATACCCCGTGCACCATCTGCAACAGCGCGATACGCCCGGACGACGCATTCTGCCCGAGCTGCGGTTCGCAGCAGATCCGTCCGGCGGATGCCTACCTGGCGGTCGAAAATGGCAACCTGCGCTTCGTCCAAATGGCGCCACCGCGCTCGCTTGAGCCGCCCGCCAAAAGCGGCGAGCGCCTGCGCCCCGGGACATACCGGCATGTCCGCAGCCCGGACAACCTGATGCCGGACGAACTGTCGATCGACGACGTGCTCAACCCGCGCAAGCGCCATAAGTGAACCTCCCCCTACCAAAACGCCGGTCCCACTCGGGACCGGCGTTCGCTTTTTCAAATGGTTACGACAGCTTGGTGATCTTCACCTTGGTGAAGGGCTGGCGGTGGCCGACGCGCGTACGGTAGCGCACCTTCGGTTTGTACTTCACGACGGAGATCTTCTTGGCGCGCCCCTGTTCCACGACTTCGCCAGAAGCTTTGGTGGCGAGCAACGGTGAGCCGAGTTGCACCGCGTTCCCCTCTTCGTCCGAAATGAGGAGGACGTCAAACGCCACGGCTTTGCCGACTTCGGCGTCGAGCTTCTCAACGCTCAACGTATCGCCTTCTTTGACGAGATATTGCTTCCCGCCGGTCTTGATGACAGCAAACATAGTGCGTGGAGGATACAGAAAAGCGGGAAAGCTGTCAAACGGGAATCAGCGAGGCAGCTGCAGGGCCGTTCCCGTGCCGATCCCAAGCTTATTTGCCTCGCCGGCATTGATCTCTAATACGCGATCGGCAGGATACTTAGGCTGGTATTCCTCCGGGATGGCCGTTGTCGATGTTGGCTGCCGCAGCGTCTCGACTTCGGTCACCGTTCCCTTATCGATCCAGACGATATCCAGTGGGAACTCCATGCCTTTCATCCAAAACGGGTAAATGCCTTCGACCGGGAACACGAACAGCATGCCATGGTCGGCCGGCAAAGACGTGCGGTTTCCCAAGCCCAATTCGCGCTGCGCTTCTGTCGTTGCCAACTCGACATGCAAGACGGCCTTGCCGACATGCAGGTCCGCAGAAGCTGCGGCGTGCGGGAACACCAAAATCCACAAGACGATCAGCGCAATCACAAAGCCGGCAAAGATGATCCAATGCCGGACGTTCAATCCAAGAGAAGTGTGGGATGAAGTAGTCATACGCGAGGACGGCGGGCGGCGAGCAAACCGGCCGCATACGAGCCGACAGCGGCCAAAACGACGAGCGCGGCAACCAAGAACAACTTGCCGCGCGTCTGGAGCCCAAGTGCCACGATACCAGCCGAGAGCGAAATACCCCAGAGTAGCAAGACTGCGACACCATGTGGCACACCTGCTCGGAGCAGGCGGAAATGGAGATGCGTATCATCACCTTGGTACCACGGCACGCCACGCCGCACGCGCCCGATCACGACAAAGATCGCGTCTGCGATCGGGATTGCGAGGACAGCCAAGGCGATCGCGATCTTTGCGCTTGAAAGGATCGCGAGGACCCCAAGCGAAAACCCCGCGATCGTGGCGCCGGATTCTCCGAGGAATTGTTTCGCGGGATGGATGTTGCTCGGCAAGAATCCTGCGAATGCCCCGCCAACAATCGCCGAGAGGACGCCGACGGCCGGTTGGAAATATGCCGGCGACAACGAGAGCGACGACACCATCCCCGCGCCGATGACGGTCAACCCCGTCACGAGGCCATCAAGGCCATCAAGGACTTTTGTCGCATACGTCGCAACCAAGATCCATACGAGCGTAATAATGTCGGACGGCAACGACAAACGGATGGCATGCGAACCGATTTGCCAACTCCATTGCCACCATACGAGTGAGAACCCCGTGCCGAGCGTCGGCTGCGTGACTTGGATGATCCCCGTTCCGCTCGCAATGACGCACAACGCCGCGATGATGGGAAAGAGGATCTGGACCTTGGGCGCAAGCGGATGGCGATCATCAAATGCGCCGCCGAGGAGTAGCACGATGACACCGGCGAGATATCCAGCAATCTGGCCCATGCGCAAACCAAGCAACACGCCATCACCCAAATTAGATAGCCGGACCAGGATAACAACCGACAAGATCGCAAACGCAATCCCCAACCCGCCAAGCAGCGGGATTGCGGTCTGGTGGATCTTGCGCCCACCTTTCGGCTCATCGATGAATTTCCAACGCCGCGCTACCGCGCGCGAGACGAACGACAATCCATAAGACAACACCGCCGCGCACAGCGCGACGATGCCGGCAAAAAGAATTGTCGTTTCGCGGTCCATGTTTCCTACATTCTTGGCGCTTTTTGGACAGTCAGCGTGCCGCCAGGTTGGAGCCTGATCGTGTCCTTGCGGCCTACTTCACCACGTAACACCAGGTCCGCCAAGGCATTGTCGACGCGTTCTTGGATCACGCGGCGCAACGGGCGCGCGCCGAACAGCGGGTCAAAACCAGCAACAGCCAGCTCTTCCACTGCCGTATCTTCGGCAATGAACTTAATCCCCCGCTCTGCTTCGAGCCGCTTGGCGATGCCGTTGACCAGCAGCCAGGCGATCTGCGTCACATCATCCATTGTCAGCGGCTTGAACACGATCACGCCGTCAAAACGGTTCAAGAATTCGGGACGGAAGATGCCTTTCAATTCTTGTTCGAGCAATCCCGTCTTGATGCGGTCGATGGGCGTGCCTTTGGAAACTTCGGCTTGGATGTACGGCGTGCCGGCGTTCGACGTCATGATCAGCATCGTATTCGTGAAGTCGATGGTGCGGCCGACGCCATCGGTCAAACGGCCATCGTCCATGACTTGCAAGAACAGGTTCAAAATATCCGGGTTCGCTTTTTCCAATTCATCAAGCAAGATCAGCGAGAACGGCTTTTGGCGTACGGCTTCTGTCAGCAACCCGCCGCGTTCATCGCCTGGCGCACCGATGACACGGACGATGCTCGACTTGTCTTGGTATTCCGACATATCGAGTCGGATCATGGCGTTCTCGCTGCCAAAATATTCGGCGGCGAGCGCTTTGGACAACTCCGTCTTGCCGACGCCGGTCGGGCCGAGGAACAAAAAGTTGGCAATCGGCCGCTTGCCTTCGCGCAGTTGCGCACGCGCACGCCGGAGCGCCTGCGCGACCGCCGTGACCGCTTCGTCTTGGCCGATGACGCGTCCGTGCAAATGGTCTTCGAGTGACAATAGCTTATTCGTTTCACTTTGCGTGATGGTCTCGACCGGGATGTCCGTCTTATCATGCACGACTTTCGCCACATCATCCGCCGTGACGAACGTCCGTTCGCCTCGTGCCTTGCGAGCCAAGGTCGCCGCTTCACGGATCACGTCGAGCGCATTTTCCGGTGCTGCTTTGTCATGGATATAACGCGTTGCCAATGTCGCCGCCTTATCCAACGCCGCAAACGAGAAGAATGCTTTGCTTTGGTATTCGATGTACCCGCCGCGCGCCATCAAGACGCGCAATGTGTCATCAGCATCCAACTCGGGCACATTGACCTTCACAAGCTTCGCGCCCAAACTCCGGCGTTCGATGTATTGCGTCCAAGCGCGCGGCGTCGTAGTGAGGATCGCGAGTTGGTAGCCTTTATCAAGTTCGCTGGCCAAGATTTCGAGCAAATCCATCGGCCCGCCCGTACCAGTCCCGGACAACGCTTCCGCGCCATGGATGACAAGGATGATGTTCCCGGACAACGCGACTTCTTGCAGGATCGAAACGAGACGGTCTGACGCGAGCGCAGGATCACCCGCGGCAATCACGCGAGCAATATCGACGGATACCAAACGCCGGTCAAACAACTCTGGCGGCACGTCTTCTTCCACCATGCGGCGCGCCAATTGCTCGACGATCGCCGTCTTGCCGACGCCAGTTTCGCCGACCAAGGCAATCGAGCGCCGTCCGCTTTCAATGCCACGCAACAACTCATCCATCTCTTTTTCGCGCCCGACGATCGCCGCTAAATAGCCGTTGCGTGCCGCCAGCGTGAGGTCTTCGCTGAAGCGGTCGAGGAGCGGCGTTTGGCGCGCCGTCATGGCGCGGTTCATGGCGGTCGACGGCTTGAGCGCTGCGAGCAACGTGAAGCGCTCGTGGTCCTCGCGCATCTGTTCTTCCATACGGATCCATTCCGCCACGCGGACCACGTGCTCCGGCGGGAATCCCATCTGGTCGAGCATCTCTTGGATCTTCATGCTGTCCTTGAACGATTGGAGAAAAATCTCGATTGGGCTGACGAACTTGCGTGACGCGTTGCGCGCATCGGCATAGGCCAACGCCAACGTGCGCTTGGAATCACGCGACAACGCGATCGGCGGCTGGCCGCCGGATTCGTTGCTCAAAACGCGCGCCAACGGGCCTTTGACATTCTCAAAGGTCAAACCCAAACGCACCATGAACAAGCCACCAGACGAGCTGGCGATTGCCGCCGCAAACAAGGCGCTCGGCGTGACTTCGGTGCGGCGCAAGCTTTTTGCGATCTTGTAAGCGTCTTCGACCACGTCCATCGCAGACGGAGAAAAATACGTGCCGACCTCAAACCGGACATTGGCGCGCGAGGCGGCCGTTTTCTCTTGTGCCACGAGTTCTGTTTTCGTCTTGCCCCAATTCGGGATGGGTTTGGTCTCTTTTGAGAACTCCATCAACCGGAAAACCAAAAAACAGTCGACGAACAAGCCGATCCAGAACAATGTCACGAACCAATGCCCGGCCGCCCAAAAATTGACGGCCAGGATTTGCGATGTCGGATTGAGCAGAGAAACTTGCCAGGCAAACAGCACCAGCGCCAACAAACCGAACGCCAACAGTGCTAGATGGAAAATCGTACGGACGCCGCGCCGCGTCTTGCGCAGCGCAATCGAAAAATCATCGACGGGCTGTGACCACACTAAAAAGCCATCCGTCGATGGCACGCCAACACCCGCTCCGCCGCAGGCTTTGCAGGTCGGCGAGAGGCGTGGATCACCGTTGCAGGTGGAGCACAGGACTGCGGTTGGTGTCGTAATTTCCGGCATATCAGCGCAACGTGCCTTGGATAAAACTCGACACGGCCAGCAAGAGGAACAACACGGGCGCCATGACCCACGCAGCGATCAATACGGCATACGCGACGGCTTCGAGCGCCAACGCAACCAAACGCCCGACCAGGACAACAAATCGCATGAAGACACTGACAAGCCGTCCCGTCAGGTCATACTGCCCATACATCGGCACGAAAAAGTTGGCGATCCAAATCTTGAGGCCGTACTGCCGCGACCGGTATTTCAGTCCTGCGCTCGCGCGCGCCACCACGCGCATAAAGCCCGTCGTGTACCACCACACGGGAAACCAGACAACGCTGCCCAAAAGGTCAACGAATACAAGCTGCGCAACAGCTCCTCCCCTCGAATTCATGCGTGAAGTATAGCATATTTTTTGCGCCATCGTGACCGCTCCGTTGACATTTCCGTTTTTTCATGGTACGAGGAACCCGTTCTCCCATCGGGCAATCTGCCCGTGAAAGGACCCTGTGACCGCACCTCGTAAACCCAACCGCCGCATCGCCTGTGCCATCGTCGTCCTCGGGTTCAGCGCCGTCTTGCCTGGTACAGCCTTTGCGCAAGAAGTATCGAAGGACTACCCAGCGTGCACCAAGAAAACCTCGCCCAGCGACCTCAACGCTGCCAAGGATGCGCATAAGACCGCAACCGCCTTCAGCGAGCGTGGGGATTATGACAAGGCCATCCAGTACTGGCGCGACTCGTATGCGTTTGACTGCACGGCGCACGCCATCCTCCTCAACATCGCGACCGCATCCGAAAAGAAGGGCGACCGCGCAGCAGCGCTCACGGCCCTCGAGACCTACCAGCAACGCATCAGCAAGCCAGACGAGACCATCGCCGAGAGGATCACCAAGCTCAAGGCGGCCCTCGCGCCCGTGGTCGCACCGCCTGCGTCGTCAAGTGCCCAGGGCCCGGCCCAACAGCCCGACCCTACCGCGCCTCGACAGGCAGGGCCACTTCTCGCTTCCCCATCCACCCCGGCCGACAACCAGTCGCCTACGTCGAGCCAGCGCCCATTCGGAGTCGCCCCGTGGATCGTCGTTGGCATTGGCGGCGCCGCAGCTATCGTCGGCGTCATCATGCTCCCCGTCGGACTCAGTACTGTGTCCAGCGCCAACTCCGCATGCGGCGGCAACATCTGTGCTAACGCGAGCGAGGCTTCAAAGGGCAACACCGGCCGAACGGAAATCGGACTCGGTATCGCCCTGACCGCCGTCGGCGTTGCTGCAATCGGCAGTGGCCTCACGTGGCAGTTCCTCTGGAACAAGCCCGCCGCATCCGGCAGCTCGGCCCGCACGTTCCCGCACATCGCCCACCTCGCTCTCGCGCCAGACGTGAGCCCCCATCGCTCCGGCTTATCCATGAGCGGCTCCTTCTGACCTGACCCGAAACTCGGCCGCACGGAACTCCACCGTGCGGCTTTTTTTATTTGTTAAAGGAAAACACCACTAGAACCTCCTCCCATCAACCGCGCGCGCCCAAACAAAAAATCCGCAAAGCACGCACGCTTGCGGATCTCTGGAACCGACGTTGATCCCGGTTCGTCTGAACATCGCACCATCCTCGCCGATAATGCGATGCTTGGACGAACCCGCGTCAACGCGCCATGGCGTATGACGAATGGATGGGGTTCACGAACGACAAATGGTTAACCGGCGCAAAACCCAACGCCGTCGCCCGCGTCGCCAAGGCGGAGAGCGACGATTGCGACGCGATCTGGTCTTGCAACGTCAACGTGTCCGTATTCAACCCATCGACCTGCGTTTGCACCGTACGCAAGGCATAACCCTTGGCGGCGGCCGTATTCACTTGCACCACATACGCACACACGAAGACCAGCGTCGCGGCGGCGACGGCGATGTTCCAAGCGACAATGCCTTGTGGCAAACGGCGGCCGAGCGGCTGCCGCAACCCCAGGGCTTCGCGTGGGCGCGTCATGGATATGGCGAAAGAATTTTGCATACGTTTTTTGTTTTGGTGTTTGGTTTGCTGCTTCGACGTTATGAAAGGGACTTGCGTGCGGCGCGGAATTTTGCACTTCGCGCTCGAGGGTTTTTTTCGAGCTCGTCTTCCTGCGGGACTAACGGCTTTTTTGTAAGGACTTCGAGGTCGTCTGCGTCTTTGAAGGCGTTCTTGACGATCCGGTCTTCCAACGAATGGAATGAGATAATGGCGAGGACACCATTTGGGGCAAGCACGCGTCGCGAGGCTTCGATCGCCTCTTTCAAGGCTTGGAGCTCGTCGTTTACCGCGATGCGCAAGGCTTGGAACGTGCGTGTCGCTGGGTGGATGCGTCCGCGCTCATAATTTGCAGGGACCGCGGCTTTGATGGCTTCCGCAAGCTCCAGTGTCGTGTCGAAACGATGGTGCTTGCGCGCTGCGATGATCGCCGTCGCGATCTTCCAGGCGTACCGTTCTTCGCCAAACTCTTGGATCAACTTCGTGAGCTCCGTTTCATTCCAGGAGTTCACGATGTCGGATGCCGTCAGCCCGTCCTCGTTGGCTTTTGGGCCGAGGCGCATGTCGAGCGGGCCATCGGTCCGGAAGGACAAACCTTTTGACGGGTCGTCGAGCTCGTCGGACGACAGCCCCAGGTCAATCAGGATGCCGTCGAGCGGCGCAAACTTTTCACGCTGCACGATCTCGTCGAGATGCCGGAAGTTGCCTTCGACGCCTTTCCAGCGTTTGCCAAACGGTTTGAACCGCATGGCCGCACGGTCGAGCGCGACAGGATCGACATCCAGTGACAAGACCTTGCCTTTCGGCGCGGAACGTTCGAGCAGTTCGTTCGAGTGCGTTCCCCCGCCAAGCGTGGCATCAAGGTATTTTCCGCCAGACGTCGGACGGAGTGCGTCCATCGCCTCGCGGGTCATCACGGCGATGTGGATCGAGTCCGCCATACCTAGATGACGTTCCCCAACCGCTCCGCGATGTCATTGCTCGCCGCGTCCGTCTTGGCCGAGTAGGCGTTCCAGGCTTCTTCATCCCAGATTTCCAACCGGTCATACAACCCCGTCACCACGACATTTTTTGACGTGCCGGCGTAGGTGCGGAGGTATTCCGGCAACGTGACACGGCCGGACTTGTCGACTTCGACGTCCATGGCACCCGCAAGCATGAGCCGGGCGAAGGCACGTGTATCCGACTGTCCGAGTGGCAAAGCAGCGATCTTGGCGGCCAGTTTCTCCCAATCCGCTTTCGGATAGAGAAAAAGGCTTCGGTCCAAGCCCCGCGTCACCACCGCCCCTTCGGACAGCGCGGCGCGAAACTTCACCGGAATTGCCAGCCGGCCTTTGTCATCGAGCGTGTGATGGAATTCCCCGATGAACATAGGTCAGCTTTTTCTTAGTTCCCACTTTATCCCACTAACACCCATTTTATGCCACTTAGGCACAACGGTCAAAGGCCTGTGGGAAATGATAAATGTGCCGTGATTACTATTGAAACTCGTTCTTATTCTGTTCCACTGTGGATATCACCATTCCCCACTTCGCACATAAAACAAAACTCCCGGTCGTCGAGGGACGGACCGGGAGCGATAAAGTGGAGTTGTTCTTGGTCTATTCGAGGCGTCGCCGTTTGGCGGATAAGACCTGGAGCTGTTCGGCAGCCTTTGCATCCGTTTCCATGAGCTGGCGCTGTTCTTCGGCCAAGCCCTTGAGCCTGACGGCGATAGCTGCCCGTGACTGTTCGATGGCCGAGACTTCTTGGTCAATGCAGGCGATCTCTGCCTGCTTTGCCCGCCGTTCGCCCTCCTCGATGAATTTCAGAGGAGGTTTGAGTGGCACGACCACCTCTTCGCGTGATGCGGACTTGCGCGCGCGCCGGGACTTGATGGTTGCGATGCGCTGCGCATCTGGCCCGTGGAGGGCACCCGGTTCCCTCACTTCCCCGCAACTTTGCAGCACGATGGTGGCACGGCGCTCGTCATACCAGAACCCTTCTGGGCCTTCGACAAGCACGCCGTAGTTGAGAAGGAAGCGCCACAGGTCGTCGGCCTTGCCGATGACGTTGTACTCGGGATCAACCCGGCCCATGATGCCACGCGCGTCGTTCTTCTGGTTGAGGAACCCGCGCCGCCGGACGGACTTGTCACCCGCGATGCTCTTGAAGATCGCCTCGAGGTTGGGCGGCTGGTTCTTGCGGCTCGCCACATGGTAGCGCGAGAAGCCGCGGCGGGAGTCAGGGACCGGCCCAGTATCCACCTTCGCGTTTGACTGGCTGCGCATGCGTCTTGCTCCTGTCTGGATGCGTGGGTTGTACAGCGTTCGTAAGGATAAAAGGGCAAGAAAAGAAGATACCTTGGCTTGGGAGTTCCGTCAAGAATCGGCAGGAAACTTGACCGAACGCGGTTTCCAGGGTTGACTGGCTGCGGAAGGAGGGCCACTGATGCCCAACCCCGCAGTTCTCCCCTTTCCGGTCCTGCGCAATCTCGAGCTCTCTGGCGTGCAACTCTGCCGGGGAGCCACCGTACTCCTCGAAGTGAACTGTGAAAGCCTGCCGACGTGTGCCGACCCGGTCGTCCACTTCATCTCGCCGAATGGCGAAGATGTCGCCATCATCTTCAGTTCCACCCTGCACCCGAGCCATTTGCCCGGGATCAACGGCCACGCAGACAACGTCTTGCGCCGCCACGGCGGGGCAGAAGCTCTGGCGCACAAGGTCTCGCCGCGCGTCGAGCGTAAGAGCCGTCTGCACATCGACGGGGCTGCCGGCTTCGTCAGCCTGGTACTCTCGATCGAAGGTTCCCACGACCTGCGGATCAGCGAGTCGCTGTCGCGATTGTCGCGCTCGCTCGAACCTGCGCCCGGCACCCGCCGTGCCCAGCCGCCTCGCGCCTCAGGCGAACGGTCCCTCAAGGTCAGGCGCGAAGCCGGGCACGAATTCCACGGGCCCAAGCCCAAACAGCGCAAGGCCGGCTGATGCCGTGCCGCGCCTCTCGATCCCGACCGCCTCCACGGTCGGGATCTTTTTATAATTTCTCCCGAATCCGCATCGACCGTACTTTCCGATGGTACGTGATCGCAAACCGATGCGCCTCGTCGCGGACGGCGACGAGGATGTTCTTATGCTTTTCGCAGATTGCGCAGATCTCCAAATTGTTCGGGTCACAAATCAACTCATCCTTATCACGCGCCGGGCCTTTGGCGAGGCCGACAACCGGGATGCCAAGCTCAAAATGCCGCACGACTTGGATCGCCGCATTCACTTGTGGCCAACCACCATCGATCAAGAGCAAGTCTGGCTTGCGCCACGAATTGCGGAAACGCCGCGTCAACGTCTCACGCATCGATGCGACATCATTCGATCCGACGACGGTCTTGATCCGGAACTTCCGATATTCTGCTTTCGCCGGCGCGCCATCCTCAAACACGACCATCGACGCCACGGATGACGTGCCTGAAATATTCGAGATGTCATATCCCTCGATGCGACCAAACACATTCACCGCCAACTCCCCTTCGCGGATCTTGTCGACGTCGTCATCTTCACGTTTCAGGATGGCGACATCCTGGATGTGTTCAAGGAAGAAAATCTTGTTGCGCAGCTCGGCGGCATCTTCAAACCGTTTTTCTTTCGCCGACGTTTTCATCTCCTTTTTGTACTGCTTCAACAAGTCATCTTTTTTGCCGTCAAAAAACTTGATCAAATCGCGGATGATCTTGGCATAATCTGCTTTAGAAATTTCACCGATGCACACGCCGGGACATTGCTTCAGATGGACGTAAAAGCACGGACGCTTCTGTCCCGGCTCACACGTCGACCACGGGATCGCCTTGCGGATCAAATCAAGCGCCGCGCGCAATGAGCGTGGCGAGGTGTACGGCCCGAATACGGCCTTGTACTTTTTTGACGCGTCATCGCCGAGATCCGTCCCGCGGATGAGGAGCGGCTTTGGAAAATCTTCTTTCGTGATGACGAGATAGAGGAAACTTTTATTGTCCTTGTCTTTGACGTTGTACGGCGGGAAATAATATTTGATGAGGTTCGCTTCCAGGATCAGCGCCTCGACCGCCGTCGGTTTTTGGATGTAATCGATGCTACGGATCTTCGTGACCATCTCCTGGATGCGCGTGTCATGCGGCCGTTGGAAGTACGACGACACGCGCCGCTTGAGCGACGTCGCCTTGCCGACGTAAATGATATTGCCCTTCTCATCCTTCATGAGGTACACGCCGGGCGTGTCAGGCAATTCGCCGTTCTTGATTTTGACGTGTTTCGGGGGCATCCGGCTACTAGCCTACCAGGCCGCTTGCCACCCTGGCTATCCCACGGTTGACCGGGGCCTAAAAGCGTGTTGTTATGCTCGAAGTCCCTTGGACAAGAAAGGAGGACGCCATGTCCGCATCCGAGGAAATGGAGGGGCAGAAGTCTGCGCGCATCCGCTTTGAACTCGCCAGCCTCGGCATGAAACCCGGGGACGCCAAGCAGTTGGTGAAAAACGGCCTGTTCGACGCGTATTCGCCGGTGGAATCCATGCGGATCATCGGCGGCCTGTCGTCCCTCATGGGCGACTACTACGCGGCGTTGCTGATCCAAACCAGCCCGATCATCGCACTGGCATATGCCCATCGGGCCGCGCCATGCCACGCGATCCTGACGGCGCGCGGTTTCCGCGCGTCGGATGCCTCGCGCCTCATCTGCCTGCATGCGCACATCCTGGAAGCATCAGATGAAGAAATCGTTGCACGTCTCGATGCCCTGCGCGCGCTCTTGCCGAACGACAGCACGTTCCGTTTCTTCCTCAACAAGCAGACGGCCGCGATCACGCTGCCGTCGGAACACCTGCGTTCGCGGAAGCCCGTCTGGCGCGATGACCCGGAGGATTTCTACACCGGCGTGAGCGCGGGTTACGACCCGCGGACCGCACCGCCTGTTCAGACGAACGGCGTACTTCACCCGACGGCCGCCCCAACGATTGCACGCCCGATCCGCGACACGCTGTCTGACAGGCTGGAACGGCTCGGTGTACAAGGCGCCGACCTCATCTGGATGACCTCACGGTTCGAGCGCGCATTCGCCGCCCGCGCCGAGAGCGTCCTGCAAGCGTTCGAAGGCTCCGGCTGGTCCGGATCCGACATCCTGGCACTCACCAAGAACCACAACCACCGCGGGTGGCGCAAGGATCCGGAGCTGCTTCTCGAAGCGGAACGGGCGCTCGTGATCGCGGGTTTCGAAGCCACGACGGCGCGGGACCTGGTGATCACCATCGACCGGTTTACGCGGCCGCACACCGAACGGATTCCGCTGGCCGCAGACGCATTCCGAGAACTCGGACATGCGAACGATCTCGAAATGATCGCAAGGAAAAATCCGAAAGCGTTTTTCGAAACGCCGGAGAAAATCCGCATCTGGCATGCAGCCATGAAAATCACGGGCTGCGACCCGCTGGCGTTCCTCGGTTCGCTCACGCGGTACATGCCGTCAGTCAAACCGAAAAAGGCCGTGGCACCCAAGCCGCTTCCCGCAACCGAAACCAAACCGGAAGTCGGCGACCCCATCCTGTTCGACGAACCGGTGATCGTCGAGACTGCCACGGCCGTCGTTCCCTGCGAACCCGTGCCGCCGCCGGTCGTCGCTCCTCCGCTGCCGACCGTGGCGCCCGAAATTCCAGTCATGCGAAATCCGCGCCCCGTCCGTGCGGCGCAGGAAGACGCAGAAGAAGACAGCCACATCACGAACTGGCGGCTCGCCCTCCGCGAGCTGCTCGGGCACACCCAAGACGAAGACGATGAACCGAGCTTCGATTGGAAGGCCTTCGAGAAAACGAACGGCTGGATCTGGGATCCCGCTGGTCCGGGTCCCGCCGCGCTGAACGTCCTGGCGCGCTGGCTGAACATCACGAACATCGGGCACCAACACAACGACAGCACGCTGTTGCTCAAGCGCATCGTGACAGACAAGACGTTGCGGTGGCTGCTCAAGCTCCCGCCGGAAGTGCTCCATCACCGGCTGGCAGCGATGAGCGCCATCCTCTGCCAGGACTTCCGCAAGAAGCCAGAGCTCCTCCTCCTGGCCTGGGAAAAGTTCCCGCCACGCGAGCTCCGCTACCGCGTCAACGAAATCAACGACCGCGGGAAGAAGGCTCACCTCAAACCGTACATCCAGATGTTGCTTGAGCCGACGCGGGAAAAATTCCTCGGACGGCTCAATGCCTTCCTCCGGACGTACTGACCCTGACCGCCCCTCCGACACACTTCGGAGCGGGCGGTTTTTAGAATAAAAAATCGGTAGAGCAAGGCCCTACCGATACGCTACTTCTTGCCATCCTTTTCAAGTTGAAGGTACACCTTCCTCATCTCCCAGAAATCGCGAACATAACTCATCGCGATAGTCCGCAGAACCCCATGAGCATGCCGGATCACGCTACGCACCGCCGGTTCCCAGCCGTTATGCACGACTTCAAATCCGCCGTTCTTGCGGGTCCTAGACGTCCCGTCGGAAAAAAACTGAACGTCCATCGACTCAAAACCCTGCGGAGAGTGGTAAAAGACCACCAGCAGCAAGTCCTCCTCGAAGCCAACCACCTCCGCTGAGTTTGTAACTGCGGTGAATTTGCTGCCCAGATCACGCAAGGCCAGGAACTGGTTCTTGAGTAACTCTGCGGCCTGACCATCGCACGTTTTCGGAACGACAAACGACTCCATCTGAACCTCCTCGGCTCATATACCAGACACAGGAGCATCGGTCAAGATTTCTTGAAATACCTCTTCAAAAACTGTCCCGTCACGCTCGCGGCCTTCTGCGACAACTCTTCCGGCGTCCCTTCGGCCACGACGCGTCCGCCTTCATCCCCGCCTTCGGGGCCCATATCAATGATCCAGTCGGCGTTCTTGATCACGTCGAGGTTATGTTCGATGACCACGACGGTATTGCCGCGGGCGACGAGCTTGTGCAACACGTCGAGTAGCTTACGGATGTCGTCGAAGTGCAAACCGGTCGTCGGTTCATCCAGGAGATAAAACGTTTTTCCAGTATCACGGCGCGCCAACTCTGTCGCAAGCTTCACGCGCTGCGCCTCACCGCCAGACAACGTGGTCGCGGCTTGCCCGAGTTCGATGTAGCCAAGGCCGACTTCGAGCAAGATTTTTGTCTTGTCATGGATCGGCGGGATGTCGGCGAAAAAATCATTCGCATCTTCGACGGTCATCGTGAGCACGTCGGAAATGTTCTTGCCGCGGTATTTCACTTCGAGCGTTTCGCGGTCAAAGCGTTTGCCTTTGCACACGTCGCAGGGAACGTAGACCGTCGGCAAAAAGTGCATCTCGATCGCGATCTTGCCATGCCCTTCGCAATTCTCGCAACGCCCGCCAGGGACGTTGAATGAAAAACGGCCAACTTTGTAACCACGGACGCGCGCTTCGGACGTGAGCGAAAACAAATCACGCACATGGTCCCAGATGCCGGTGTACGTCGCCGGGTTGGAACGCGGCGTGCGGCCGATCGCGCCTTGGTCCACGTCGACGATCTTGTCGACCCAATCGATGCCTTCGATCGAGCCGTACTTGCCGGGCTTCGCCATCGCGCCGTTCAACTTCTGCGCCATCGCGCGGTACAAGATGTCGATCAACAACGTGGACTTGCCGGAACCGGACACGCCCGTAATTGCTACGAACCGCTTGAGCGGGATCTTGACGTTGATGTTCTTCAGGTTGTTCTCCGCCGCTTTCTTGATACAGATGAACTGCTTTGATTGCGGGCGCGGCTTCACCATCGGGATTTCCTTGTCGCCGCGCAAATAGGCGCACGTCATGCTCTTCTTGTCGTTCAGGATTTTCGGCATTGGGCCGGCCGCGACCACGTGGCCGCCATGCTTTCCGGCGCCAGGGCCAATGTCGACCAAATAATCCGACGCAGAAATCGTGTCTTCATCATGTTCCACGACGATGATCGTGTTGCCAATGTCGCGCAATTTTTCGAGCGTCTGGATCAACTTTGCGTTGTCGCGCTGGTGCAAGCCGATGGTCGGTTCGTCGAGGACATAGAGCGCGCCGACAAGACGTGAACCGATCTGCGAGGCCAGGCGGATGCGCTGCGCTTCGCCGCCGGACAGCGATCCGGCGATGCGGCTCAACGTGAGGTAATGCAAACCAACGTCGAGCAAGAATTGCAGGCGCGCCAAGATTTCTTTCATCACGGGTTCGGCGATCGCCTCTTCGGTCTTGTTCAAACCGAGCTTGGTGAGATGTGCGAACGCCTTGTCGATGGTCATCGAAGTGATGTCGACGATGCTCTTCTTGCCGATCCAAACGAACAGCGCCTCGGTCCGCAAACGCGCGCCATGGCAAGCGTCACACGGTTCGTCAGAAAAAATTTCTTTCGTGCCCAAGCCGTTACACGTTGGGCATGCGCCATACGGCGAGTTGAACGAGAACAAGCGCGGCTCGATTTCGGGGAACGCAAAGTCATGCTTCGGGCAAGAAAAGCGCGACGACATGATGTGCTCCGAACCATCATCCAAAATCGCGACGACAGTATCACCACCGCGGTCCAACGCAATTTCGACGGCTTCAGCGATGCGTGTACGCAGAGCCTTGTTGCCTTCAACCGGCCACGCCAACGGCACGCGGTCGACGACGAGCTCAATCGTATGTTGCTGGTACCGCGTCAGGTTGACCGGGTTACGCAGCGACTGCCATTGGCCGTCGAGACGGATTTCCAAAAAGCCAGCCTCGTACAAGTCTTGCAACAATTGGTGGTACTCGCCTTTTCGCCCACGCACGATCGGCGCTAGGATCACGATCTCGTTGTCATGGTTCTTTCCTTTGCGCTTTTTGATTTCTTCCGGGTTGGCGTGAAGTTCGATCGTGCGTTTCAGCACAAGGTCGACCATCTCATCCACCGTCATCTTCTTGATTGGTTCGCCATCGATGGGGCAATGCGGACGCCCGACGCGCGCAAACAGCACGCGCATGTAATCATAAATTTCGGTGATCGTCGCGACCGTGGAACGTGGGTTGGCGCTGTGCGCTTTTTGGTCAATCGAAATCGCCGGCGACAAACCTTCGATCTCATCGACATCCGGCTTGTCCATCTGCCCCAAAAACTGCCGCGCATAGGCAGACAACGATTCGACGTAACGGCGTTGGCCTTCGGCGAAAATCGTATCAAACGCCAACGACGATTTGCCCGAACCGGAAACGCCCGTAAACACGATCATTTTGTTCCGCGGGAGTTCCAGCGAAATGTTCTTGAGGTTGTGTTCGCGTGCGCCTTTAATGATGATTTTGTCTTGCATAGACAGGAAAACGCCGCCGGAGCGGTCGATAGCAGGTTACCTGAAAGACGCTTCGACGTCGAGGGATCAAGGAAAAAGAAACACCCGCCATCCGAGGACCGGACAGCGGGTGCGCTAGGTTGCGATGCGCCAGGCAAGCTCGCGTCCGGCCCATAGCGGGACGATGCCGCCGAAGCGCTCTGGCACGAACCATGGCTGCGGTTCAAGCTCGACCCAGCCATGGTTGCGAGGCAAGCCGTAGAAGTCCGCGCCGAAGCACGACGTGAAGTCCGGCAGGATGTCGAGCAATCCCCGCTCGTCAAACAACTGGACAAGAAGCGGCAAGGCGACAGGAGCACTGAACACCCCCGCACATCCCGCTGCGCATTCTTTGTGCGAGACGTCATGCGGCGCGGAATCCGTGCCCAAGAAGAACTTGCGGCTGTTCCGAGCGATCGCCAGCCAGAGCGCCTCGCGGTGCTCCGGCGGCTTGAGGCACGGCTTGCAATGCAGGTGCGGGTTGAGCAGCCCGCCCATCAGGTCGTCGATGGTGCACGCCAAGTGATGGACCGTGACCGTCGCCGCGACCGTTTTCGGCAGTGCGAGAACCGCCCCGACCGCTTCCGCCGTCGACACATGTTCAACGACGATCTTGAGGCGTGGGAATTCGGAGGCGAGCAATTGCACAATCGGCAGGAACGCCGCTTCGCGCGCAAGGCTCGTCGCGTCAGGATCTTCGGCATGGATGCAGAGCACCATGCCGAGCGTTTCCATCTCGCGGAACACCTGCGTGAGGCCCGGCAGTTCGCGGATGGCAATGCCGTGTTTCGAGGCCGTCGTTGCGCCTCTTGGATAGAATTTCGCGGCGACGGTGCCCACGGCATGCGCGTCACGGACCATCTGCGGCGTCGACGCCAATGTGAGGTAGATCGTCATGAGCGGCGTGAAATCCGATCCTGCGAGAGATTGGATCTCCTCGCGGTACTGGACCACGTCCGCCGCGCACACGACCGGTGGGGCGGTGTTTGGCATGATGAGCGCCCGGGCGAACGTGCGGCTCGTGAAGGGTAAAACGTTTTGGACCGTTTCCCCTTGCCGCACGTGCACATGGAAGTCATCCGGCGTCGGAAGGCTAAACATGCTTCAACCTCGGCGGCACGGAATTGTCGAGCGACGCGAAGTACCGGTTCACATGCTGGATGATCGACTGGACGCGCCACGGACGGACGAGACCGACGATCCCCAGCTTGATGCCGTGCAGAATTGGGA
>JBAQQZ010000043.1:0-61043 GCA_049295615.1 Patescibacteria group bacterium | reverse complement strand
TCGCTAGATCGCTCAGACAGTTTGCGCGTGGAAAAATGACGCGCCTGCGGCTCGTGTTTTAAGAGAGATGGGGAAGGGATGAAAGAGTCGCGAGGTGAAAGACATTTTTCAAAAGCATGGCGATGGTCATGGGGCCAACGCCGCCGGGGACGGGGGAGAGCCAGCCGTCGAGGTCTTGGAGGGAGGTGGCGTCTACGTCGCCGGTGGTTTTTCCGTCGGAGTTTTGGTTGGTGCCGACGTCGATGATGCAAGTTCCAGCCGAAACCATCCCGCGTTTGAGGAATCCGGTGCGGCCGACCGCGATCACTACGATTTGCGCGTTGGCGAGTGTTTTACGGTCAATGTCTTCAGGTGACATGATGGTCACGAAGCTGCCTGCTTTCGTTAAAAGATAGTTCAGCGGTTTTGAAAATTCTTCGCTGTTGGCGATGATGACGGCTTTGGCGCCGTTGACCACGACATCCGTCGCACCGATGAGCCGCAAGATGCCTTCGTGGAGCGGCGGGATGATGGTGCCGTTTCCAGCAAGCAATGCTTCAACATTTTTTGGATGGAATCCGTCCGCGTCTTTTTTGGGGTCCATGGCGGCAATGACGGCTTGCGTGTCATGGCCTTCGGGAAGCGGGAGTTGGATGAGGATGCCACTGACGGACGGATCGGCGTTCCAGGTGTTGATTTGGTCAATGAGTTCCGTTGTCGGCGTGAACGCCGAAACACGCACGACCTCAGTCGCGATGCCGACCTCGGCGGCGGCTTTTTCTTTCAACGAAACATACAGCCTCGAAGCCGCGTCATCGCCGACAAGCAGCACGGCAAGTTTCGGATGGAGTCCGGAAGAAGCGATGTCTTTTTTCAATTGTGCGCGTGCGTCTTGTGCAAGCGCACGGCCGTCAATGAGTTTCATGCGCCGAAGGATAGACTAGAATTGCTCATATCTCAAGAGGTTGGATCATTCTTGACAGTCAGTATCAGGGTAGCTTACTCTCAATCCGTTACTTCACAGGCAGGCGTGTTGTCACACTCCAGCCACAAAAACTTGGTTTCCGGGATTGCGGCGAGGTGCGGCACGGGACTTGCTTCTCCCCATGGGTCCTGTGCGCATTCTCTGAGCGGTGTTGCGCCTCATCACCGTCTCGTCGGTTCCGAAACAAGCGGATGGGCGAAAGCCCGTCGACAGGCCGCGAGAGGTGGGCTTTTAACCCTTCTCTCCAAAGATGTCTCGAGAGCGTGGCGGTCTCGCAATGGACGTGCTCTGCCGGTTGTCGCCCCCCAACTTCCGCCTTGCATGTCTGCTCGTTCATCTTTGCCCTTTCTTTGTCCTGCGGACGTCCCACTTGGGTCGTCCGCTTTTTTATGCGAGTTTTTTCCAGTCTTGGTAAATCGGATGCGCGTCCGCGAGTTCGCGGACTTTTTGTTTCACTTCGGATGCGACGGCGGGATCGTTTTTGGACTTTAAGAGTTTTGCGATCAACTGCCCAACTTTTTTTGTCGCTTCTTCGTCGAAGCCGCGCGTGGTCAGAGCAGCCGTTCCAAGACGAAGACCTGATGGGTCGAACGGTTTGCGCGTATCGAACGGAATCATGTTCTTGTTGGTCGAGAGACCGACTTGTTCGAGCCAGAGTTCCGCGTCTTTTCCGATGACGTCCCACGGCGTGAGGTCGACGAGCAGAAGATGGTTGTCTGTCCCACCCGTCGCAAGACGTGCGCCTTCCTCAATCAATGACGCCGCAAGCGCTTTGGCGTTGTCCAGCACACGTTGCTGGTATTCGACGAATGATGGTTGCGCAGCTTCGAGAAACGCAATCGCTTTCGCAGCAATCGCATGTTCAAGCGGTCCGCCTTGTGCGCCAGGGAAAACAGCGCTGTCGATTTTTTGGGCGAGATTCTTCTTCCCGTCTGGATCAAGCCGATCAAGCGTCTTGCAGAGAATTATTGCGCCACGTGGACCGCGAAGTGTTTTGTGTGTCGTTGTCGTCACGACGTCAGCATGCGGAATCGGATCGGGATGGAGTTTGGCGGCGACGAGTCCGGCGAAGTGCGCCATGTCGACCCAGAGGTACGCGCCAACTTCATGCGCGATTTCGGCGAACGCGGCAAAGTCCAAGTGTCTTGAGTAGGCAGTGAAACCTGCTTGGATCATGCGAGGCTTGTGTTCGCGCGCCAGCCGCCGAACTTCGTCCATATCGATACGTTCATCTTCCTGGCGGACGCCATACGGAATGATGTTGAACCACTTGCCGCTGAAGTTGACCGGCGAGCCATGCGTGAGATGTCCACCTTGTCCGAGGTTCATGGCGAGTACGGTGTCGCCGGGTTTGCACAATGCGAGATAGACGGCGAAGTTTGCTTGCGCGCCGGCGTGCGGCTGGACGTTGGCGTGTTCGGCTCCGAAGAGTTTTTTGGCGCGTTCGATGGCAAGCGTCTCGACTTTGTCGATGACTTCGTTGCCGCCGTAATAGCGTTTACCGGGATAGCCTTCGGAGTATTTGTTGGTCAGCGTCGAGCCGAGTGCTTCGAGTACGGCTTCGCTGACGTAGTTTTCGCTGGCGATCAGCTCGAGGCCATGACGTTGCCGCTCGGTTTCTTCGTCGATCAAACCCGCGATTTCCGGGTCTACGGAGGAGATGTGGGACATGCGCGCCATTCTACCGCATCTTTCCAAGGCAGGGAAAAACCGCTAGGCTACGGCCATGAACGTCCGCGATTTCAAGTCCGTCCATTTTGTGGGCATTGGCGGGATCAACATGTCGGCGGTCGCGAAGCTGTTGCTTGCGGCCGGGGTTCGCGTGTCCGGATCAGACGTCGCCGAAAGCGAGCAGACGAAGATACTTCTAGAGCGCGGTGCGACAATCAAGATTGGACATGTGGCGGAGAATATTCCGAACGATACGCAAGCGATCATCTATACATCTGCGGCGCCAGAAACAAATCCGGAACGTATCGAAGGCAAGAAGCGGGGATTGCCAGAGTTTACGAATTTCCAATTCTTGAGTTCGTGGTTTTCATCGTCAAAAACGATCTTGGTCGCCGGGACGCACGGCAAAAGTACGACGACCGCGATGCTGGGATTGATCCTCGAGAAAGCGAAGCTTGATCCGACGGTGGTCGTTGGCAGCAAAGTCCCGTCGTTTCCGGATGGGAATTTGCGTATCGGTTCGTCGGACTTGTTTATCATCGAAGGTGATGAGTATGCGCGGCATTTCCTTGAGTTCAAGCCGTTTGGCGTCGTGTTGAATAATATCGAACTCGACCACACGGACGTTTTTCCGACCATCGAAGAGATGAAAGACGCGTTTGGGGAGTTGATCGGCAATATCCAGCCAGGCGGTGTGCTTGTCGCGAACGTCGGCGATTGGAACGTTGCGTCGCTTATCGCGAGTGAGGCGGATGCGTTGACGGCGCATCGGGTGCGCATCGTGCGTTTTAATGGCGCGAACGATGGTGAATGGCAAGTGACGCATGCGTTGAACGGTGCGTATACCGAAGTCTCGATTGCGCAACCGGGAATCGTCTTTCGCTTGAACCTTGCCATCCCTGGGCAAATGAATGCACTGAATGCTGCAGGTGCGACGCTCATGGCGCGCGAACTTGGCGCGTCGTATCCGGATATCGCCGGCGCGCTTGAATCGTTCAAAGGCATTTGGCGGCGCTTTGAATTTTTGTGCGAGAAGAACGGTGCGAAGATTTATTCCGACTACGGCCACCATCCGACGGCGGTCGCGGCGACGCTTGCGGCGGCCAAAGAACAGTTCCCGAATTTCCGCCTCGTGTTGTGCTTCCAGCCGCACCATCGCAACCGTACAAAGAACTTGTTCCTCGACTTTATTCCCTCGTTTGATTTGGCCGATGTCCTCGTCTTGTGTGAAATTTACGATGTCGCCGGGCGCGACGCTTCTGAAGATGATAATATCTCGTCGAAAGATTTGTTGGATGCCGTTATCCGCCACGATGCGGACCGTGGCGTGAAGCGAGAAGTCGAATACGCGCCAGACCCGAAAGCCGCTGTTGAACGGACGTCTTCGTTGATGCAATCAGGGGACATGGTGATTTTCATGGGAGCAGGGGATATCGACGGGGCCGCACGGAACGTATGCCTCAACTGAACGGCCAGCAGGTTGCGGATTTCAAGGCCGCCTTCCCCATCGTGCTCGAAAACGAGCCGATGGTTGCGCATACGTACCTCAAGATTGGCGGGCCGGCGCGGTTGTTCCTTGTCGCTCCGACGGCGGATGAGGTGGTGCGTGCCGTTGAGGAGGCTGTCCGCCTTTCAATCCCATGGTACGTGATTGGCGGCGGATCGAATTTGCTGGTGTCGGATGACGGGTTCCAAGGCATCGTGGTCCAGGCGACAGACCGACGCACGGATATTGAAGGCCGCATGGTGAGTGCCGCGCCGGGCGTGTTCACCGGATCGCTCGCGCGAGCGTGCGCGGATGCAGGACTGACGGGATTTGAATGGGGCGTCGGCGTGCCAGGAACAGTCGGAGGCGCGACGTATGGCGACGCGGGTTGTTTCGGTGGCGAGATGCGTGACGTCGTCTCGTCTGTTGATGCGTATGACGTGAAGAACGGGAAGCGTGTGACCTATTCGAATGAAGAATGTCGTTTCGGGTATCGCGAAAGCCGGTTCAAGCACGAATCGCACATCATCTTGAAGACGACGCTCGCGTTGAAGCGCGGCGATGTGGCGATGGCGCGCGCCAAGATCGATGAGATCATGCAAAAGCGGAAAGACTCGCAGCCGCAAGGCGCGTTCAGCGCCGGATGCCTGTTCAAGAATTTCGAATACGCCGATGAGTCGGCGCTCGACATCCTCAAGCGTTCGGGCGACGAAATTCCGCCACAGATGCTGGCGCAGAAACGTCTCGCCGCAGGTTGGCTGATCGACAAGCTTGGCCTCAAAGGCACGATTGTCGGCAAGGCGCAGGTCAGCCCCATCCATGGGAATTTTCTCGTGAACCTTGGCGGTGCACGGGCGCAGGATGTGCTTGCGCTCTCAAGTATGGTAAAAATGAAGGTGCGAGACGAGTTAGGGATCCTCTTAGAAGACGAAGTCCAATATCTAGGCTTTTAACCATATGACCATCACCATCCGCGCCGTAGGAATGGATTTGACCGACGCCATCCGCCAATACGCCGAAGAGAAATTCGGCATGCTCGAAAAATACGATTCGTCGATCATCATGATCGATGTCGACCTGAACACGGATACGAAGCACCACCAAAAGGGCGCGATCTTCAGCTGTTCGGCCAATGTGCAAGTCCCTGGCGATATGTTGCGCGTCGAAAAGCACGAGGAAGACCTCTACAAGGCGATCGATAAAGTGAAGGACCACCTGCGCGAAATCTTGACCGACCGCAAGGAGAAACTGCGCAACGACCACCGGAAAAGCGAGTAACCAAGCCAAAACAAGAGCCTCCACCATTGCCAAAGTCGGCGTGGAGGTTTATGATGCGACCACTTTGTATGAGCATCCTGAACATGTTGATGGGCGACCCGAATGCCCGTGAAATCAGCAAAATCAAGCCGATCATCGCGCAGATCAACGGGTTGGAGCCCAGTGTCCAGACGTTGTCGGATGACGGGCTGAAAGCCAAAACGGCAGAGTTCAAAGAGCGCCTCGCGAACGGCGAGGCGTTGGATGATTTTTTGCCGGAGGCGTTTGCCGTGGCGCGCGAGATGTCCAAGCGCATGTTGAAGCAGCGCCAATACGACGTGCAGCTCATGGGCGGCATCGCGTTGCACCGCGGGATGATCGCGGAAATGCGCACGGGTGAAGGCAAGACGCTGACTGCCGTTGCGGCCGTCTATTTGAATGCGCTGACCGGCAAAGGCGTGCACCTCGTGACCGTGAACGATTACCTCGCACGCCGCGACGCCGTGTGGATGGGCCAGGTGTACCATGCGCTCGGTTTGACCGTCGGCGTGATCCAGCACGAGAGCGGTTTCCGCTACGACCCGGATTTCAAGAACGAACCTCAGCATGACGAAGGCCGCGACACGACGGGATCGTTCAAAGTCGACATGGATTATTTGCGTCCCGTTTCGCGCAAAGAGGCGTACAGCGCGGACATCACGTACGGCACCAACAACGAGTTCGGGTTTGATTATTTGCGCGACAACATGGTGGGCAGCGCCGAGATGATGGTGCAACGTGAGTTGAATTTCGCCATCGTCGACGAAGTGGACTCCATCCTGATCGACGAGGCGCGCACGCCGCTCATTATCAGCGCACCGGCGGAAGAGGCGGCGGACCTGTATTACCGCTTCGCCGACCTCGTCAAGCAGCTCGACCCGGAAACGGACTACGAAGTCGACGAGAAATTGAAAGCGTCGACGTTGACGGAGACCGGCATCGACAAGATCGAGAAATGGCTCGGCGTCGAGAATTTGTATATCCAAGGCGGTTTGAAAATGGTGCACCACCTCGAACAGGCGTTGCGCGCATATGCCTTGTTCAAGCTCGACCGCGATTACGTCGTCAAGAATGGCGAAGTGATCATCGTCGATGAGTTCACCGGGCGCATGATGGTCGGGCGGCGCTATTCGGAAGGGTTGCACCAAGCCATCGAAGCGAAGGAGAAAGTCCCGATCCAGCGCGAGTCGCGCACCATGGCGACGATCACCTTCCAAAACTTGTTCCGCCTGTACGCCAAGCTCGCCGGCATGACGGGGACGGCCGTGACCGAAGCCGAAGAGTTCCACAAGATCTACAAGTTGGAAGTGTTGACGATCCCCACCAACAAGAACTCACAGCGCAAGGACGCGGCTGACCGCGTGTACAAGACCGAGCTCGCGAAGTTCAACGCCGTCGTGCAGGAGATCAAGATGCGGCATGAGAAAGGCCAACCGGTCTTGGTCGGTACGGTGTCGATCGAAAAGAACGAAGTGTTGGCGGAGTTGCTCAAAGCCGCGGGCATCCCGTTCAATTTGTTGAACGCCAAGAACCACGAGAAAGAAGGGGAGTTCATCGCCCAAGCCGGGCGCAAGGGCGCGGTCACGGTCGCCACAAACATGGCCGGACGCGGCGTCGACATCTTGCTCGGCGGCAATCCGCCGGATCCGAAAGAAGCAGACGAAGTCCGGTCGTTCGGCGGCTTGCACGTGCTGGGCACCGAACGCCACGAGTCGCGGCGCATCGACAACCAGCTGCGCGGTCGTTCCGGCCGCCAGGGCGACCCGGGTTCGACCCAGTTTTACGTGTCGATGGAAGATGACCTGATGCGCATCTTCGGTTCGGACCGCTTGAAGGCGCGCATGGACATGCTCGGCTTGCCGGAAGACGAGGCGATTGAAAGCAAGATGTTGTCGAAAGCCATTGAGACGGCGCAGAAGAAAGTCGAAGGCCACAACTTTGACATCCGCAAGCACTTGCTCGAATACGACGACGTGCTGAACAAGCACCGCACCGTCATCTATACGCGGCGCCGCAACATCATGACGATGTCGACGCAGCCGACGACCGAAGGCGAACGCCCGCTCAAGGAACTCGTGATGCAAGCCATTGACCATGAGATCGAGCAAGTCGTGCTGTTCCATACGGGCGCCGAAGACCCGGCGCAGTGGGATTTGAACGAAATCGAAAAGGCCGCGCTCGCGTTGTTGCCGACGGATGCTGACGTGAAAGGCCGGCTCGAAATCATTTCGACCGACGTCAATGGGCGTGCGGACATCGCAGCAAAACGAACCGGGTTGATTGATGGGCTGACGACGCTCGCCAAAGAGGCGTACACCAACATCGAAAACAAGGTTGGCAATACGGTGCGCATGAGCGAAGTCGAGAAGGCGATCATGCTGCAAGCCATCGACATGTTTTGGGTCGAGCACCTTGATTCAATCGAATATTTGCGCCGCGGCATCGGGCTGCAAGGCTACGGCCAGCGCGACCCGCTCGTCGAATACAAGCGCGAGGCGTTCCGCATGTTTAACGAGCTGATCGCTGCCATCGACAAGTACATCGCCAACGCCGTGTTCAAGATCCAACTCGCGCAACAGATCGCGGAGCAGCAACTCCAGATCAACGTGCCTGGCGTTGGGTACCTCAAGATGTCCGGCCCGGTCAAAGAAGGCGACGAACACGTGAAAGACGACCCGATCACCGATGACCGTTTCAAGAACGTCGGGCGCAATGACCTGTGCCCGTGCGGTTCAGGCAAAAAATTTAAGAAGTGCCACGGGGCATAAAAAATATATGAAGTCGTTAAAGTTCGCTGGCTATCTCGTTTCGCCGGTCTTGTCCGGGAAAAAGACTTCAACGTGGCGCATGTTTGACGACAAGAAATTACAGGTCGGCGACAAGCTTGCCTTCGTAAACCGCGAAACGGGAAAAGAATTTGCGCAGGCGGAGATCGTCGGCATCCGCGAGAAAAAGTTGAGCCAGGTCGTTGACGCGGATTTTGTGGGCCACGAAAAAGCGAACAGCATGCAAGAGCTATATGAAGATTTCCGCCATTTCTATGGCGACAAGGTGACCTGGGAAACGCCGCTCAAAATGGTGGATTTTAAGTTGTCACATGGCTGATTCAATTTGGAACACGGCCGGTGGTGTCGTGATCAACCCGCAAGGGCAAGTTGTCGTGGTCAGCCAGAAAGGCGAAACGTGGTCGTTGCCGAAAGGGCGGATCGAAGAAGGGGAAGATGCGTTGCAGGCGGCACAACGTGAAATCCACGAAGAGTCGGGGATTACGGAATTGGAATTAGTGCGTGAACTTGGGACGTTTGAACGGTACAAGATTTCACCAGGCACGGATGGTTTGCGCGTGCTGAAACGCATCACGATTTTCTTGTTCAAGACGAAGCAAGTGGAGTTGAAGCCGATTGATCCGGATAATCCGGAAGCAAGATGGGTTTCGAAGGAAGGGGTTGCGCAACTGTTGACCTATCCGGAAGATAAGAAATTTTTTTTGGGCGTGAAGGATTTGATCTAGCCGATTACTTCTTTGATTGTTGTCCCGAGCGAAGTCTGACGGAGCCGAGGGAACTATGGAAAAATATTCCTTAGTGGTCCCTCCGCTCCGCTTTCGCTTCGGTCGGGACGACAACGCCTTGACTAGATCGATAAATATGTGGCAGCGGTAGTATATGCAGCGTCGCTATTTTGTTTATATCTTTACGAATATCTTTCGATCTACGCTGTATATTGGAATGAGCGGGGACATGTCTCGAAGGTTTGACCAGCATCAGCATTCGACTGTTCGTGGATTTACGAAAAAATATCGCGTCCTCTACCCAGTTTATTTTGAAGCCCATGAAGACGCTTGGTCTGCGATTCGGAGAGAAAAGCAGATCAAGAACTGGCGGAGGTCGAAGAAAGAGGCATTGATTGCCACGATCAACCCGGAGTGGGAAGATTTAAGCAAGGTTATTTCCTTATAGGTCCCTCGGCTCCGTCAGACTCCGCTCGGGACGACATATGCTTACTCGCAACCAAAAACAACTCGCCCTCGACAAGATCGCCGAGGAAATTGCGACGTGCCGTGTTTGCCGTCGCGACAAAGTCGGGAAACCGGTCCCGGGTGAAGGGAATCCGGATGCGGACGTTGTTTTTATCGGCGAAGCGCCGGGGAAGCAGGAAGCGGCATCTGGCCGGCCGTTTATCGGTCGTGCAGGGAAAGTGTTGCGTGGGTTGATCAATCAGATCGGGCTGAAAGAAGAAGATGTTTTCATCACGAGCCCGGTCAAATATTTGCCGAAGCACGTGACGCCGACGCCGGCGGAAGTCGCGCATGGGCGGAAGCATTTGATGGAACAGTTTGACGTCATCCAGCCAAAAATTGTCGTGTTGCTCGGGCGTGTGGCGGCGTTGGCGGTGTTGCAAGAGAACATCGAAGTCGCGAAAGAGCACGGCAAGATCATTGAGCGGGACGGCCGGAAGTATTTTATCGTCTACCATCCAGCGGCCGTTTTGTATTCGCCGCGTTTGAAGCCTGTTCTTGAAAAAGATTTTTTGACGCTCAAGAAATTATTGAAAACGCTATGAAATACGACAAGCTCGTGCGCGACAAGATCCCGGACGTGATCCGTGCCGAAGGTCGCACACCGACCGTCAGCATCGCTGATGAGGCGGAATACTGGACGCGCCTCAAAGACAAGTTGCGCGAGGAAGTCGAAGAACTTTGTCACGACGAGAACGAAGGTGAAGTCGCGGATGTCCTCGAAGTCCTCGATGCGATCATCGCGTACAAAAAGTTTGACCGTGTGAAGATCGGCGAGATCAAGCAAAAGAAAAACCAGGAACGCGGCGGATTTGGCGGACGCGTAATCCTCGTTGAGGCGGACTAGACGATGGTTTGGATGTAGCCGATGAGTTCGCGCAGCGCTTTTTCCTTGCCTTCCGGTTTGAATGAATTTTCCAGCTCAAAGTCCGCTTGCAGTGGGATCTTGGTACGCAGTTCATCAGCGGCGGCGCGGACCAAGTCCGTCTGCGCTGGATTGTGTTTTGGGATGAGCCGGACGACGATCACCTGATAGCCTGCGTCGCGGAAATGTTGGACGCCTTCTTCGACGATGGCCATCAGCCCGCATTTGGATTCGAGCAACTTGTCGATGTCGACTTTGTCGTTGGCGTACAAATTGCCCGCGTATTCTGACACTTGGATCAGGCGTCCTGCGGCTTCGCGCTTGCGCACTTCGTCTTGCGTGACGAATTGGTAGAACAGGTCGTCTTCTTGGCCGCGGCGTTGGCGTGTCGTGAGTGACTTGACCACGGACAACTTGTCGGACAAATGGTGGACGAGTTCGACCATCAGCGTGCTTTTGCCGGCGCCACTTGGGCCGACGAATCCGATGAGGGGTTTTTTCATGTGTTCGTCGGTTACGGTATCGCCAGCGCCCGGTAGAGGCAAGTGTAATTTGCGTCCTCTTGCCATGGAGCCGGCGTTCGGCTAGACTTTGCGCAATTCTGAACTATGCCCCAGAAACAGCTCGCCTCCACCGTTTCGCGTTCATCGCTCCGTTGGCGCATTACCCTCATTGTCCTCCTGGCCATCGTCGTCGCAGGCGTGGCCTACCCACCGCCGGCCAATACGGCCATCGATTGGGTCAACAAGACCCTTGGCGTGCACATCGGCCACATCGAGAAAGGCTTCGTGCTTGGCCTCGACCTGCAAGGCGGGACACGTTTGGAATACCAGGCAGACACTACGCAAGTCGCGACGGCGGACAAGCCGAGCGCCATGGACGGCGTGCGCGACGTCATTGAACGCCGCGTCAACACGCTGGGCGTCTCGGAACCGCTGGTCACGACGGCCCAAGTCGGGACGGACTGGCGCGTCGACGTCGAGCTGGCCGGCATCAGCGACATCAACCAAGCAATTGACCTGATCGGCAAGACGCCGACGCTCGTCTTCGAAGTCCAAAATACCAGCACGCAACCCACAAGCTTGACGGATGACCAGCAAGCGCAGATGGACGCAAGCAATACGGCGATGGCCATGCAAGCCAAGGCCGACCTAGCCAAGATCCAGAAAGACCCGACCATCCTTGCAGCGTTAGCCAAGGCGAGTTCCACCGATGCAGAATCGCAACCGTCGGGCGGCGACCTTGGTTTCATCAAGGACAAACCGGAATATGCCGAGCTCTACCAAGGTTTGGAGACGTACAAGCCCGGCGTCGTCGACAAGGTGATCGAGATCACGAATTCGTATGTGATCGCCAATGTGCTCAACACCGAAACTTCTGGCACCGAATACCACGTGGCGCATATCCTCATCCCGTATGCCGGCGCAGAAGGTGCATCGACGTCGACGACCGCGACCAAAGCGGAGGCCCAGGCCCAGGCGCAAAGCATCCTGAAACAGGTCACGCCTCAAAATTTCAGCGACATTGCGAAGAAGTATTCGCAAGAGCCAGGCGCAGCACAGTCTGGTGGTGACTTGGGGTGGTTTGGCCCAGGCACGATGGTCCAGCAATTTGAGGCTGCCGCCTTCGCATTGAAGCCCGGCCAGATTTCGCAAGTCGTCGAGACGCCATTTGGGTTCCATATCATCTACCTGATCGCGGAACGCCCGGCGACGGACATCCACGTGCAGGCGATGTTCTACAAGAAGTTGCAACCGTCTGACATCCTGCCTGTCCCGAGCGATTGGACGCCAACGCAACTCACGGGCAAGCAATTGCAAAAAGCCACTGTCGACTTTGACCAACGCACCGGCGCACCGGAAGTGTCCCTCCAATTTGATGGCGACGGCACGACGTTGTTCGCCGACATGACGAAAAACAACATCGGCAAGCCGATCGCCATCTTCCTCGATGGCGCGCCGATTTCGATCCCGACAGTGCAATCCGAAATCACGGGCGGGCAAGCGGTGATCACGGGCGATTATTCCATCGCCGAAGCCAAAGACTTGGCGCAACAGCTCCAAGCTGGCGCACTCCCTGTCCCGATCAAGTTGATCGAGCAACAGACCGTCGGCCCGACGCTGGGGCAGGATTCGGTCAGCAAGTCCTTGACTGCCGGCCTGTTCGCGGTGCTCTTTATCACGATCTTCATGCTGTTCTGGTACCGCGCACCGGGCTTCTTCTCGATCCTGTCGCTTGGCCTGTACGTCGGCATCTCGTTCACCATCTTCAAGCTTTTGCCCGTCACGCTGACACTTGCCGGTATTGGCGGGTTCATCCTGTCACTTGGTATTGCGGTGGACGCCAACGTACTCGTCTACGAACGCTTGAAAGAAGAATTGCGTTCGGGCAAGCCGTACCGCACGGCGCTCGAAGAAGCCTTCAAGCGCGCGTGGCCATCCATCTTTGATGGCAACATGACAACTATCATCTCGTCTGCCGTGTTGTATTGGTTCTCGTCGTCGATCATCAAAGGCTTTGCGCTCACGCTGGCGATCGGTGTCATCGTGTCGCTCTTCACCTCGATCATCGTGACGCGCAACATCCTGCGCCTTGTCGTCAGCACGGGCATCCAGGAGAAACTGCCGTGGCTGTTCCTCGATTCATCCAAGCGCAACAAGGCTTAAGCGTATGAAAATCAACGTCATCAAACTGCGTCCTGTCTGGTATACCATGTCCGGCATCCTCGTCGGAGGGTCGATCCTGTGCTTGGCCATCTTTGGGCTGAAGCAGGGGATTGATTTTACCGGCGGCACCGAACTGACCGTTCGTTTTGACACGCAGCCCGCCGCCGTCGATGTCGAGCGTTCGCTGCAGCCGCTCAACTTGGGCGATGTCACGATCCAACCCGTCGGCACGACCGACATCGACATCCGCACCCGCACGCTGACGGAAGACGAGCACCAAAAACTGTTGGCCGCACTCAAGACAAGTTTCGGCAACGAGACGGAGCTTGAATATAACGCCATCGGCCCGGCAATCGGGCAGGAGCTGCGGCAAAAGTCCGTCTCGGCGTTGCTGATCGTGTTCTTGGCGATCTTGGCCTTCATCGCCTACCAGTTCCGTAAAGTTTCGGCGCCGATCCAAAGCTGGAAGTATGGCGTGATCGTGATCTTGACGGCCTTCCATGACGTGGCCGTGCCGATCGGCGTGTTCGTCTTGCTGGGCAAGTTCTCGGGTGTCGAGATCGGCACGCCGTTCATCGCGGCCATCCTGACGATCATGGGTTATTCGATCAACGACACCATCGTGGTCATGGACCGTGTGCGCGAAAACTTGCAGAAGACCGCTGGGTCGTTTGACGAAATCGTCGAACGCTCGGTGCAGCAGACCATGCTGCGCTCGTTCAACACGTCCATGACGACCACCTTGTCGCTCTTAGCCGTCTACATCTTCGGCGGTGCGTCCATCAAGGACTTTGCCTTGGCGCTCATCGTCGGCATCTTGACCGGGACCTATTCCTCGATTTTCATCGCGTCACCGCTCCTCGTCACCTGGAACCGCTGGAGCAACCGCAGCAAGAAGAAATAAGGGTTAACCAAAAGGTTTTAAGGGGCATGGCCCCATCGGACTGCCGATGGGGTTTGTGCTATACTTCCCTTGTCCATGGACCTGTTTTTCAATTTTGATTGGACCACATTCTTGAACAGCGTCGGGAACAACCCGTTCCAGGCGATGTTGTTCTTTTTCCTCAATGGCGGCTGGATCATCCTGCTGCTTGTGATGCTATGGGGCGTGGCGCATTTGTGGCTCCAATGGCGGCAAAACTTGTTTGGCGCCAAGAAGGTCTGGATCGTGTTGGCGATCGATATCCCGCGCATGCATGAGCAAGGTCCGCGTGCGGTCGAAAACGCCTTTGCCTATTTGGCGGGTGCCCACGGGCCATCGAGTTGGACAGAAAAGTGGATCCAAGGCCGCACGCAAGACACGATCTCGTGCGAGATCGTCTCCATCGAAGGCCAAGTGCAGTTCATCATCCGCACGACGCGCAACCTGCGTGACCTGGCTGAGGCGTCGATCTATGCGCAATATCCCGACGCGGAAATCACCGAGGTCGAGGATTATACCACCAAAGTCCCGGCGCATTATCCGGATGAGGAATGGGATTTGTGGGGCACAGAAATGATCCCAGCGAAGCACGGCATGGATTTGTACCCACTGAAGACCTATCCGTTTTTTGAGGACAAAGTCTCCGGCGAATTCAAGGACCCAATGTCCGCGTTCCTGGAAAGTTTTTCGCGCCTCGGCCCTGGCGAACAGGCGTGGTACCAGATTGTTTTGACGCCGGTTGCGCAAGGGGACTTCGTCAAGAAGTCCGAAGCCTTGGTCAAGAAAATCAAGGGCGAAAAAGTCATTGCCAAGAAAACGTTGCTTGACCACGCGGTGGACCTGCCGCTCAAAGGAGCAGGTTTGGTGGCAGAGCAGTTGCTTGGGTCAGGGACGGCGGAAAAACCAAAGCCACCCGCGAAGGAGCAGCCGAAGATCATGGGCATGTCACAAGGCGAAAAGGACATCTTGTCTGCCGTCGAGATGAAGGCGGCCAAGATTGTCTACTTGGTCAAGATCCGGTTCGTGTATGTCGCCAAGAAGCAGAACATGGTCAAGTCGCGTGCGGCCAACACGTTTATCGGCGCGATCAAGCAGGTGAACACCAACAACATGATGTCGCTCAAGCCGGAATCCAAGAAAGTCGGGGTAAACGGCACGCTCTGGTGGTTCAAGAAAGCCCGCAATAACGAGCGCAAGACACATTTGGCGTTGATGTGCCGCGGACGCTCTAACTGGAGCGGGACGCCGAATTATTACCTCAACACCGAAGAATTAGCCACGCTTTGGCATTTCCCGCACGCGCTCCAGGTCAAGTCACCGCAACTCCAAAAGACGGAATCAAAGCGCAGTGAACCGCCGAGCAATATTCCATTTGGGTAGGGGCGTGATTCATCACGCCCTCCGGCCACATCGGAGGGCGCAATGAATTGCGCCCCTACAGCCGCCGCACCTTGCCCGTCCTTTACCCTCTCGCCCGTATGCCTGTCGAATATAACCACGACCACGAAAACGAAATAACCCTCTTCGCAGAGACCAACTTCCGCAATGCGCGGCGGCGTTTTGGCATCAAGACCGACGACCGCCGCCGGCACATGTACATCGTCGGCAAGACGGGCATGGGCAAGACGACGCTCATCGAGAACATGGTGTTGTCTGACATCATGGCGGGGCATGGCGTGTGTTACGTCGACCCACACGGCGACACGGCGGAAAAGATCTTGGAATACATCCCTTCGCACCGCATTAATGACGTTGTCTATTTTAACCCGGCGGACCAGGAATATCCTGTCGGTTTCAACATCCTCGAGACCGTCGATGAAGGGCAAAAGCACCTCGTGGCCTCCGGTTTGATGGGTGTGTTCAAGAAGATCTGGCCAGACGTGTGGAGCCCGCGCATGGAGTACATCCTGCTCAACTGCGTATTGGCGCTGCTCGATTATCCTGGTGCGACGCTGTTGGGCATCAACCGCCTGTTGGTCGACAAGGAATACCGCGCGCGTGTCATCGCCAAGATCCGTGACCCAATCGTCAAGACGTTTTGGGTGGCTGAATTCGCTTCTTGGTCAGAAAAATATGCCACCGAAGCGATCGCGCCAGTGCAGAACAAGGTTGGGCAATTTTTGTCCGCGTCCATCATCCGTAACATCGTGGCGCAAGTGAAGTCGACGATTGACCCACGCAGCATCATGGACCAGGGCAAGATCCTGATCGTCAACTTGTCCAAAGGCCGCATCGGCGAAGATAACATGCGTTTGCTCGGCGGCATGCTGATCACCAAAGTCCAGATGGCGGCCATGGAACGCGTCAGCATCCCCGAAGCCGAACGGCGTGACTTCTACCTGTACGTCGACGAGTTCCAGAACTTTGCCAACCAGTCATTCGCCAACATCTTGAGTGAAGCGCGCAAGTACCGTTTGAGCCTGATCGTGGCGCACCAATACATCAAGCAACTGGAAGAAGAAGTGGCTTGGGCCGTGTTCGGCAACGTCGGCACGCTGATCTTTTTCCGCGTCGGCGCCGATGATGCGACGTTCATGGAAAACGAGTTCATGCCAACGTACACGCCGGAAGATTTGGTGAACCTCGCAAAGTACCAGGTGTATTTGAAACTGATGGTCGACGGCGCTGCGACGGCGCCATTTTCCGCCAACACGCTGGCGCCCATCGCCAAGAAGACCGGCAACACCGAAAAAGTCATCGCCGTGTCGCGCGAGCGCTATTCTTCGCCGCGCGCCGACATCGAGCAGAAAGTCCTGCGCTGGAGCGGCATGGAAGCGGCAGAAGTTGAATATCCGGCGATCCTGACTGAAGAAGAACAAAAGGCGAAAGAAGAACTTGGTGGGACGCCAGCCTCAATGAAGCGCGGGACGGAGGAATATGCCGCCGCCGGCGTCGAAGCGCTGGAAGGTGCAGGAACGACCGCCGATACAGGAGAATACCTCAAGATTTCACCTGAACGTCTCGCGGCGATCGTCAAACCGCCGCAAGGCGGGGCGAAGAAGGATAAGCCGAAGTTTTCGCACACCTGCTCGCGTTGCGGGAAAGTCTGGGACATGCCGATTCAGCTCGACACCTCGCGCCCGATCTATTGCGCGGAGTGCCTGCCGATCGTACGCGAGGAACGTAAGATAAAAGGCACGGTCCTCAAGAATGCATTGGATCCGGGTGCGGCGGTCGCGGCGGGAATTGCCGTCGAAGACGTCACGAGCCCATCCAAAAGCCAGTCCAGGCTCGGCACGACGTTTGCGGCGTTGGAAGACGGTCCTGCGCCGGTACCCGTCCGCGCGGCCCTGCGCCCGCCGAGCAACCGCCCGCGCGTGTTCCCGAACCCATCTCCACGTCCAGCCCCACTCCCACAAAAAGGCACCATCAAGATCGTGCGTGATGAGGGCGGGGACGAAGACAGCTTGTTGGCGGAGCTGACGCGCAGCAAAGGCAAGCCGCTTGAGACCAGCAAGCAAAAGTTGACGGAGGGCGGAGTGCAGCCAAAACCGCACAGTACGCCGCCGCCGGTGCCGCAACAAAAAAAACAGGAAAAAGAGCGCCGAAAGGAACCTCCAAAAGAATCGCTGCGTGAACCGCGCCGCGACGTGTCGGCCCAAGCACCGTCTGCACTTGATTTGGATGTCGCCTCTTCGCGTCCGAGCGCGACCGTCTTCAAATCCACCGTCTCTGCCGTACGCTCGCCAGAAGTGCCAACGCCACCCAAACCTGATATCCTCGAACAAGCTTTTACCCTGGAAAATACGAAGCCAGCCTCCGTCAATCCGTTGGACAAGCGCATGTCGCATCGCGGTAATCCGCAGGCGTCTGGGCAATTACCCTCCTCGCCTCCGCCGGACAGCGGAACCGGAAAACCGCTTGCACCCGGGCAGCGTATCTCGTTTTAACAAAAAAACTATGGCCGAACGCATCACCTTCAAGACTGCCGACGACGTGATCATCGTTGGTGATTGGTATCCGACGCCGACGGTGCTCGGTGCGGTGCTGCTGCTCCACATGATGCCGGAGACGCGCACCTCGTGGGCATTGTTTGCGCGCGAGCTTGCCAAGCGCAGCATCGCCTCATTGGCGATTGATTTACGTGGGCATGGCGAGAGCACCAAAGATGCGAGCGGCGCGTCATTTGACGCCAAGGATTTTGAGGACGAGGACCATCGCGCGAGCTCGTTTGACGTGTCGGGTGCTATCGACTGGTTGCGCTCGCGCAAGTTGGACGAGGCGCGGATCGGTTTGGGTGGCGCCTCGTTTGGCGCGGATTTGGCGCTCCAGCAATTGGCCGCGAACCCCGCATTGCCGGGCGCATTCCTGCTGTCTCCCGGAACCTATCGCGGGCTCGATGCTGTCGAGATGGGGCCAAACCTGTTGCCACACCAAGCGTTATACATCGTGTCATCAGAAGACGATGCAGAATCATTCGCCTCGAGCAAGCAGCTGTACGAGGAAGCGCCGATTGAGGACAAGACGTTCATCCCGTTCAGGTCCGGCGGGCATGGGACGGCGCTGTTTGCCACGGACAAGACGCTCTTGCCGAAAGTCGCCGAGTGGACTGCCAAGATGATCCGTGGCTGAACTATGCGACGCGTTGCCCTGGTTTCCGCATGTTTCCTTATTGGCCTGGCGTCTACCAGGTTGCCGATTGCGCAAGCCGCGACGGTCCATCACGTCGCGCCATTCGGGCTCCAAGATACTGACGGCGATGGCATTCCAGATATCTGGGAAACCCAAGTCTTCCATACGGATCCGACCAAAGCTGATACCGATGGGGACAAGTTTGACGACTGGACAGAGATCACGACCGGCAATAACCCGAATGGCAAAGGAAAACTCAAAGATACGGATTACGACCATGATGGTTTGAACGACCGGCTCGAACTGTTGTTTGGCACAGACCCTACTAACGCGGATACCGATAGCGACGGCCACTCCGACGGACAAGAAGTGACGACCGGTTTTTCGCCGACATCAACTTCAAGCGTGCCGCTCCAAAAGGAGATCGTCGTCCATCTCAAGACACAGCGGCTTGACCAAGTGTTGGGTGGCGTCACGATCGCGAGTTATATCGTTTCAACAGGCAAGGCGTCCACGCCGACGCCCGTCGGCACCTACGCGATCCTTTCCAAGAACCCGCGTGAGTGGTCGCATATGGCGAGCTTGTGGATGCCGTGGTGGATGCAATTCTCAAAAGTCGGCGATGGGATCCATGAATTGCCAGAGTGGCCTAATGGCACCAAAGAAGGTGCCGACCATCTGGGCGTGCCGGTGTCGCATGGGTGCGTCCGCTTGGGTGTTGGTCCTGCAAAAGCCATGTATGACTGGACGCCAATTGGCACACCGGTCGTTGTGGAAAAGTTGTAATTGCACAGTCCTTGACCGCCCGGCACACTGGCTAGCATGAGGAAATTCCGTCTCACCCTGGCGACCATCGGTTTTGCGGCCATCACGCTCCCGTCGCTTGCGCTGGCAGCCACTCCGGTTGGGCCCACGCTCAAGACGAGCGCCGAAGACTACACGCCAACGAAAGGGGAGTTTGCTTCGGCCCTCGTGATCGACTTGGCGACGGGCAAGCAGTTGTATGCCTACCAGCCGTACATCCCTTGGACTGGTGCGAGCTTGACTAAGCTGATGAACGCCTTGGTGTTCCTCGACACCAAACCGAATTTCAGCAAGACCATGACGCTGCTCGCCAAGGACGAAGTCGGTGGGGCGCGTTTGCGCGTGAATGATGGGACGAAGATGACGCTGGGTGACATGTATTACACCACGCTCATGGCGAGCACCAACAACACCGCCATGGCGCTTGCTCGAGAGACTGGCTTGACCCTGGCGACCTACGTCAACCGCATGAACGCCAAAGCCAAAGCGCTCGGCATGACGCATACCACCTACGTCGAACCGAGCGGGATGGATCCTGCCAACAAGACGACGGCATCTGACTTGGCGATCCTCGCCAAATACGCCTTCAACGTCTACCTGGTCCACAAGGCGGCGACGATGATGACGTATACGTTTTCAATGTTGAACAGCAACGTCGTCAAAAAAGTCAGTTCGACGGACGAACTGCTGGTCAGCGATCCGGACGTTTACGTCTACGGCGGAAAGACGGGGTTCCTCTACGAATCCATGTATAACGACATCGCCGAGATGGAACCCAACCCACGCACGCCGCAAGGGCACAAGCTGCTGGTGGTCGTCCTCGGCTCGCAGACGAGTGCTGGTTCGTTCGCAGCAGTGAAGTCTTTGGGAGAGTGGGCATGGAAGTCGTATAGCTGGAATTAGGTTGGCGTCTTGATCTTTTTCGGTTTTTCCTGTATACAAGGCGCATATGCATCTTGCTGACGTCGCCGCGTTCATGAAGGAGAAAGGGTTGCCGGCATTCCGTATGGGCCAAGCCAAACGGGCGTTTTATGTTGAGTACCTCAAAAGCTGGGATGAATTGACGACCTTCCCCAAAGCACTGCGTGACGAGCTGACGACCGCCGTGCCGTGGGACACGTTGACCGAAGCCAAGACGCAAATCAGTGGCGATGGCGACACGGTCAAACGGCTGTTCCGCTGCACCGACGGCAAGAACATCGAAGCCGTGCTGATGCGCCATGGCGATGGGCGCAATACGGTTTGCATCTCATGCCAGGTGGGTTGCCCGATGGCCTGTTCGTTTTGCGCGACAGGGACGATGGGCTTGAAGCGCAATTTGAACGCGGACGAAATTGTCGAACAGGTGATCCACTTCGCGCGTTTCTTGAAACAAGAGAATGCGCGCGTCACCAACGTCGTGTTCATGGGCATGGGCGAGCCGATGAATAATTATGAGGAAGTGATGAAGGCTGTCCGCCTGTTGAACGACCAAGAAGGGTTCAACCTCGGCGCGCGCCATATCACGATCTCGACCTGCGGCATCGTGCCCGGCATCTTGAAGCTCGCCGACGAGCCGTTCCAAGTGAATTTGGCGATCTCGCTCCACTCTGCCGTTGATGAGACGCGCACCAAGATCATGCCGGTCAACAAGCCGTATCCCATCAAAAAACTGATGGATGCGGTCAATGCATACACCAACAAGACCAACCGCAAAGTCTTTTTTGAGTATCTTTTGCTGAAGGGTGTGAACGATACGCAGGCGGAAGCGAACGCGTTAGGCAAGCTGCTCCAACATAATTTCCGATTGTTCCATGTGAACCTGATCAAGTTCCACGATACGGAATCTGATACGCTCAAGGCCACGCCCAAAGATGCGCGCATCAGTTTCATGAACAAGCTCAAGCGCCTTGGCGTGCCGGTCACCCACCGTTTGACGTTTGGTGAAGACATTGACGCCGCGTGCGGCCAGCTCGCGGTGAACCAGGCGGAAAACACGTTGGCGCAAGGCAAAGAGGCGATCCGTGCCAACCGGGCAGACAGGGTCAAGGCGAAAGCCAAGGCCACCGCGTAAATTCTATGCCAGGGAAGAAAGTGCTCGTCGGCATGTCGGGCGGCGTTGATTCGAGCGTCAGCGCCGCTCTTTTGGTACGTGAGGGATATGAAGTTGTCGGCGGGTTCATCAAGAATTGGAGCGACAGCAAAGACCTATGGACCGGCGAATGCGCGTGGCGCGGCGAGCGGCGTGATGCGATGCGTGTCGCAGCGAAGCTCGGCATCCCGTTGCTGACGTTTGATTTTGAGGAAGCGTACCGTGAACGCGTGGTCAGTGAATTATTCCGTGGGTATGGCGCCGGCCAAACGCCGAATCCTGATGTGCTGTGCAACGAGGCGATCAAGTTTGGTTTGTTCCTCGACGAAGCGAAGCGTCTTGGTTTCGATTTTGTTGCGACAGGCCATTACGCACGCGTGCAACACGAGGCGGACGTTTCACATTTGCTGCGCGGTCTTGACCCAAACAAGGACCAGTCGTATTTCCTCTATCGCGTCCCGCAAGAGGCGTTGCGGATGACGTTGTTTCCCGTCGGAGAACTGCTTAAGCCGGATGTGCGGAAGATCGCGGAAGAAATGGAGTTGCCGGTCGCGCAAAAGCCGGACAGCCAAGGGATTTGTTTCATTGGCAAGCTCGATATGGAGGAATTCTTGCGCAAGAAAATTCCGTCGGTGCCGGGTGAGATTGTCGATGAAAACGGGAATGTCCTTGGGACGCATTCCGGGTTGGATGCATATACGATCGGCCAGCGCGAAGGCTTGTTGGTGTCGCTCGGCGGTGAACCGTGGTTTGTTGCTGGCAAAGACCGTGAGAAGAACCGACTGATGATCGTTCAAGGCGCTGACAATCCAAAGTTGTATCGTTCATCTTGCAGCGCTGGAGATTTGCGCTGGACACGAGGGGAATTTCCGGAACTGCCGATGGAGGTTGAGGTGCAGGTGCGGTATCGGCAGGAGCCTGTGAAGGCAACAGTTGGTATTGGTAGGGGCGCGGTTGCCGCGCCCTCCGACCGATCGGATGAACCCGGGCGGGGCAACCCCGCCCCTACCGAAATCGTTTTATCTTTCCACAGCCCCGTCAAAGCCATCGCGCCGGGGCAATCGGCTGTGCTGTATGTTGGGGATGAATGCCTCGGTGGCGGCGTGATCCTTGAGGAAAATGGGTAATTCGCCAGGACAAGGACTGTCGGGCATACTGCCGAAATGAGCGCAGATTCGCCGACAAAATCGAGCCACGCCAGGCGGCTCGAATGGATTTACCTGGTCTACTTGGCGTTTTTTGTTTTAGCCGTGATGTCGCCATCTTTCGTGACGCACAGCTACTTTGGCGTGACGCAGACGCATATTGAGGAGTTCCTGATTTTTGCGTTCGGGTTGGCTGGCCTCGGGACGTTTTCGATTTACGAACGGTTGATGGAAGGGCGCTTGCGCGAGCGCGATGAGGCACAAGGCGAAGCGGACCGCGCCAAGAGTGAGCTGATCGAGTCGTACCAATACATCGGCTCGGTGAACCGGCAGATTGACTTGTTGAAATCGCTCGTCAACAAGACGTCCATCTCGCTGGTTGATACTGATGCGTATTGGAAGGACATCTTGCAATCACTGGCACGTAACGCCGCGGCAAGCGTCAACGCCGGAAGCGTATTGATCCGGTTTGTGGACTTGCCGAAAATGCGCACGGAGCGCGAGGTGTTTTATAGCGCGGATTCAAAGAAGCAACCAAAGATGTCCAACAAGGAATTGCTCAAACTGCACGAGTACGGCGCGTCCCATGCGTTCACGCGGAGTGAAGACGGCGAAGAAATCTTGGTCGTCCCGAGTGACCGCAAGGATCCGGCGTATAAAGCGTTCTTCTTGCTCACGACCGACCCGTCACGGACTTCGAGCCTCGATGTTTCTTTGGTCAAAGTGTTCGTCAACCAAGCGGAGCTTGTCTATCACAGCTTGATGAAGAACGGGAAAGACGCGTTGCCGCAAGAACCGATGGGATTGGTGGAAGCGGTGACGTCAAAGGTGAAGGGTGAGGTGAAATAAAAACCCCGCCAAGGCTTGCGCAGAGGCGGGGGAGAGGATTTCGTCCTCTCGGGAGAAGGAAGGCGAGACACGCGGTTACTGGTCTTGCGACACTGTGCGTAGAGTCTCGCCAAGAGAAAAAGTGCGGGGAAGGACTGTCGAATGCTAGTCTTGCGACAGGCCTACACTAGTCCTTCCCCTTCGCGATCCACGAACCTTTCATGGACCTTGAAGAGATGGCGAGACACTGGCCAAATAGTCTTTCGACAGAGGTACTCGAGTCTCGCCAAGAGAAAAAGTGCGGGAGGACAAGACGTGAAAAGTCTTTCAACATCCACAAATTAGTCCTCCCTTCACGACACACGAATAGTTCGTGAACTTGAAGAGAAGGCGAGACATCCTGGAATTAGTCATGCGACATGCGCAGCATAGTCTCGCCAAGAGAAAAAGTACGGGGAAGGACACCATGGTGGTAGTCCTTCGACAGGTCGCGTTTAGTCCTTCCCCTTCACGATCCATGAAGAACTTTCATGAACCTTGAAGAGAAGGCGAGACAATTGGTGCGTAGTCTTCCGACATGGCGTACCAAGTCTCGCCAAGAGAAAAAAGAGCGGGAGGACAGTTCTGGACCAATCTTTCGACACAGGTACCAAAGTCCTTCCCCTTCACGATCCACGAAGAAGTTTCATGAACCTTGAAGAGAAGGCGAGACACCTGATGAACAGTCTTTCGACAACGCGTTCCGAGTCTCGCCAAGAGAAAAAGTGCGGGGAGGACAAGCCGACCGTAGTCTCTCGACACATGCTGAAGAGTCCTCCCTTCACGATTCACGAAGCTTTCATGAACCTTGAAGGAAGGCGAGACAGTGGCCAACAAGTCTTTCGACACGGAGGTCAGAGTCTCGCCAAGAGAAAAAATGCGGGAGGACGAACGACATCAAGTCTTTCGACAGTGATCGATTAGTCCCTCCCTTCATGACTCACGAAGAAGTTTCATGAACCTTGAAGAGAAGGCGAGACAACCCCCGTTTAGTCTTTCGACAATGGGCTGTGAGTCTCGCCAAGAGACAAAGTGCGGGAGGACACTACGTGTCAAGCCTTTCGACACTGGTGCTGTAGTCCTCCTTTTTCGAAATCCGATTCGCAATCAGATCCCGGAAAGGAAGGCGAGACGCGGGCTGGTGAGTCTTTCGACATCTCGCATCCGGTCTCGCCAAGAGAAAAAGTGCGGGGAAGGACATGGCCATATGAATCTTTTGACACGGACCGACAAGTCCTTCCCCTTCATGATCCACGAACGCTTCATGAACCTTGAAGGAGGGCGAGACAACCCCCGTTTAGTTTTTCGACATTGGGCTGTGAGTCTCGCCAAGAGAAAAAGTGCGGGGAAGGACGCTACAGTACAAGTCTTTCGACAAGCTGCTCGTAGTCCTTCCCCTTCATGATCCATGAAGAAGCATTCATGAACCTTGAAGAGAAGGCGAGACACGAAGGGAAAAGTCTTGCGACAATGTCGAACGAGTCTCGCCAAAAAGTGCGGGAGGACAGCCGACTTCGAGTCTTTCGACATGCGAAGTACAGTCCTCCCTTCATGATCCACGAACGATTCATGAACCTTGAAGAGAAGGCGAGACATCCGTTGCCAAGTCTTTCGACGCGCAGGCTTAAGTCTCGCCAAGAGAAAAAGTGCGGGAGGACACGCCTATATCAGTCTTTCAACACCAGCGCACGAGTCCCTCCCTTCACGATCCACGAAACTTTCATGAACCTTGAAGGAAGGCGAGACAGGACATGTATAGTCTTTCGACATACGGTAACGAGTCTCGCCAAAAGTGCGGGGAAGGACATGAAGCCATAAGTCTTTCGACGCCTTCGATATAGTTCTTCCCCTTCATGATCCACGAAGACGCTTCATGAACCTTGAAGAGAAGGCAAGACGCTACAAGTAGAGTCTTTCGACAACCCTCGTCTAGTCTTGCCAAGAGAAAAAAGTGCGGGGAAAAACATGTTGACCATAGTCTTTCGACGAAATACCTCAAGTCCTTCCCCTTCACGATCCACGAAGAAGTTTCATGAACCTTGAAGAGAAGGCGAGACAGATCCGGATTAGTCTTTCGACAAAGTGGACAGAGTCTCGCGAAGAGAAAAAGTACGGGGAAGGACATGCATCGTACAGTTTTTCGACAAGCTGTTGGCAGTCCTCCCCCTTCACGATCCACGAAACGATTCATGAACCTTGAAGAGAAGGCGAGACACTGACTCATGAGTCTTTCGACACCTACTACCGAGTCTCGCCAAGAAGAAAAGTGCGGGGAAGGACAACGGCCTGTAAGTCTTTCAAAAAGCGCGTGTAAGTCCTTCCCCTTCACGACTCACAAACCTTTCATGAACCTTGAAGAGAAGGCGAGACAATCGGGCAGCAGTCTTACGACTCTGGATTCAAAGTCTCGCCAAGAGAAAAAGTGCGGGAGGACGGTTTGGGCGTAGTTTTTTCGACAGCCGTTGCATAGTCCTCCCTTCATGATCCACGAACTTTTCATGAATCTTGAAGAGAAGGCGAGACAAGTGCTGGATAGTCTTTCGACAGCCGGCTACGAGTCTCGCCAAGAGAAAAAGAGCGGGGAAGGACACATGACGAATAGTCTTGCGACAGGCATGATGGAGTCCTTCCCCTTCACGATCCACGAAACGTTTCATGAATCTTGAAGAGAAGGCGAGACACCCTGGGCATAGTCTTTCGACGATTGAACCAGAGTCTCGCCAAGAGAAAAAAGTGCGGGAGGACACACGACCTCTAGTCTTTCGACATGGCACACAGAGTCCTCCCTTTTTGATTTCCGATCGATTGATCAGCTTCCAAAAAGGGAGCCCCGCCGCATGCACTGGTGTGCAAGGGCGGGGCAGAGAATGTGCGGGAGGACGCCGATCGCCTAGTCTTTCGACAACTCTGCGGTAGTCCTCCCAAACTTCGATCAGGCTTCGGGGGCCTGACGGGGGACCGACTCCCAGCTCACCGGCTTGTGGTCGGTGGCGGGCGGCGTGGCCTTGGGCGCGTCGTCCGAGAGGGCGGGCGCGTTGGGTTCCACCGGCTCTTGGACGAGACCGATGGAGCGGCGCCACTCCTTGAAGATGTGCTTGAGGAACTGCTGCCCGAGCCAGCGCATGGCCTTGTCGAGCGCGACCTTCTTGAGGCCCTTCACGAGCTTCGCGAGGGCGGGGTTCTTGGCCTCGACCTCGGCCTCCTCCTCGGCCGCACCGGCCGTCTCGTCCTCCTCGTCCGGTGCGTTGGCCTTGATGCCGGCCATCTCGCGGAGCTTGTCGACGTGGAAGGCGAGGCCGCCCACGAGCTTCATGATGGGCTTGCCCTCGGGGTGGAGCTTGTTGGGCTTGGTGCGCTTGCCCGTGTCCGCGTAGACCGCGAGGTCGGCGACGGTCATGTCGAGCACGCTCGTGATGTTCCGCTTCTCGTAGGCCGCAGGCAGGATCTCGATATCGAGGTTCTGCTCGAACGCCTTGAGCTGGCGGTCCTTGAGGAGCTTGTACAGCTCGTACGCGCGGCGGCAATCGAGCTTGGCGCGCCACGGCGAGTCCTTCCGCTTGAGCGTCTGGTCGCACAGGAGGTAGACCGCCTGCTTGAGCTCGGGCGCCCAGTTGGAGACGACGCCGGCCTTGCGGCAGGCGCGCGAACCGTCCTCGAAGTGGTGGTAGCCGGCGAACGCCTTGAGCGACGCCGGACTCGTCTGGTGGCGGTGCATGTGCCGACGCGCCATCTCGCTCTCGCAGTTCGCGACGATCTGGTTGGCCAGCGAGGCCACTTGCTCGTCGCCACGCTCGCGCGCGACGTTGGCGATGATCTGCGCCTCGCGGCGCTCGACGTACAGCGACCCTCGCAACACGATCGGCTCGCCGTCGGCGTTGGTGGTCTTCGCGATGCGGCGCTTGACCTCGTGGTCGTCCATCCAGGTCGCGAAGTCGCACGCGGTGCGGAGCCCCTCGCGCTCGGTCTGGAACGTCTCGTACGTCCTGACCTTGTTCGAGTGCGGGTTGAACCGGCGGATGTCGCCGATGTTCGCGACCATACGCGCTGCGATGAGCGGCCCGCAGCCGGGGATCGGCTCGAAGACGGCGGCATAGGCCGGCACGCCATCGAGCGTCGCCTCGATCTTCTTCTTGGTGTCCTTCATCGAGTTGGCGACCGTCGAGACGGTCACGTCGTCGGCCATGAGCCGCTCCGTGATCTTCTCGAACAGATCTTCGACGCGCTCCCTTGGGACCGAGGTCTTGAGTGAGGCGTCGTCGATGCCGACCTTCTGCAGGAACTCGGCGCGCTCCTCCTCGCTGAACGTCTTGAGGAGCATGTCGAGCGACTCCTTGGCGCCGATCGCCTTGGTCTTGCGCGACGGGGCCTTGGCCTGCATCTCCATGACCTTGTCGCCGGCGTCGAGCATGTAGCTCAAGCGCAAACGCGCGAGCAGCTGCTGGAACGCGACGAGGAACGCCTTCTGGTCCTGGCGGTAGCTGCGGTAGAGCAACTTGACGCGCAGGATCTTCCACTCGTCCTGGCGGAAGGGGACGAGGCGCGGGTCGTTGGTCGCGGCGCAGACGACGAGCGCGAGTGCGCGGTTGCGCCTCGCGGTGAGCTTGTCGCCGGTCTCGTTGCCGCGCGACTTCTCCTCGCCGAGCGCCCAGTCGGTGACCTTGAGCACCTCGATGACGGCGTCCTTGTCGCCGAGCATGAAGCTCGGGATGGAGAACACGTTCGCGCCGCTCGCGAGGGCGAGGAGCGCGATCTGGTCGGTGGCGCCGCCCATCTCGATGTAGACGGTGTCCTCGGGCTGGAAGGCCGTGAGGATGTCCTCCTTGTCCTTGTCCTTCGACAAGCGGAGGATCTCGGGCATCGCCGACGTGGCGGCGAACTCGGGGGCACGGATGATGAAGCTGGTGCCGATGGGTGCGTGCGCGATTGCGTACTTCACAGGCAGACTCCTTGGTGTAGTCCCGTAGGACAGGTTGTGGTTGTGCGTTTTTATGCCATGAAAAGGGCTGAATCCGTGCGAAAAACGCAAAGTCACGGACCGATGAACCTATCTGAAAATGGAGGTTTTGTCAAGAGCCGGGATAAAGAAAACCCCCGAACCGCGAGGCGGAACGGGGGAGGGAGGACACTCCTGCGGGAGTCTTTCGACAGAACTTGACGAGTCCTCCTGCGAAATAGGTCCGGGGACATCGCGCGTAGAGTCTTGTGACAAACTTCAACAAGTCCCCGGAAAAGGGAGGGAAAGGACGGGCGATAAACAGTCTTTCGACAGAAACGAACTAGTCCTTCCCTTCATGATCCACGAACGCTCCATGAACCTTGAAGGAAGGCGAGACATGCGATGACCAGTCTTTCGACAGGTCCTTTCGAGTCTCGCCAAGTGGAAAAAGTGCGGGGAGGACAGCGGAACACAAGTCTTTCGACAGCCACCGATAAGTCCTTCCCCTTCACGATCCACGAACGCTTCATGAACCTTGAAGAGAAGGCGAGACATCGGCAACAACGTCTTTCGACATAGTCCAGTGAGTCTCGCCAAGAGTAAAAGTGCGGGAGGACACCTTCTTCTGAGTCTTTCGACAACGCGTTAAGAGTCTCTCCCTTCACGATCCACGAAACTTTCATGAACCTTGAAGAGAAGGCGAGACAACTCCCAGACAGTCTTTCGACGGGGGGGCGCGAAGTCTGGCCAAGAGAAAAAGTGCGGGAGGAACAATTAACTACGAGTCGTTCGACAGTGCTTGTTGAGTCCCTCCCTTCACGATTCACGAAATTTTCATGAACCTTGAAGAGAAGGCGAGACACCTCCTTTCTAGTCTTTCGACAGCCAGGCAACAGTCTCGCCAATAAAAAGTGCGGGAGGACATACGGCTACGAGTCTTTCGACAGGAATCGACCAGTCCTCCCTGGCGAATGACCCTATGGGAAAACAGTTGATTTGTCAAGGGGTTTGCGCTAACCTTTCGGCCATGACTGTTGCAGAAGTCCGCCAAAAATTTCTCGATTTCTTTCGTGAAAAAGGCCATGCCATCATCCCTTCGGCGTCTTTGATCCCGGAAAATGACCCGACCGTGTTGTTTACGACGGCCGGGATGCATCCGTTGGTTCCATATCTCAAGGGTCAGAAACATCCCATGGGAACGCGGCTGGCGGACGCGCAGAAGTGTTTGCGGACGGATGATATCGAGGAAGTCGGTGATAACCGCCACCTCACGTTTTTTGAGATGCTTGGCAATTGGTCGTTGGGCGACTATTTCAAGCAAGAGGCCATCGGCTGGTCCTTTGAGTTTTTGACCAAGAAAGAATGGCTCGGCATTGATCCGCAAAAGTTGTTTGTGACCGTGTTTGAAGGCGATGGAGACGCCCCGCGTGACGAGGATTCCATCGGTATCTGGCAGGCGCAGTTCGAGGTTGTCGGCATTGCCGCGAATCTGGGCGTCGCAAATGTTGATCCGCCGTCCGTCGGCTTGGTCGGACCACGCATTTACGCGTATCCCAAGAAAAAGAATTGGTGGGGTCCTGCCGGTCTTACGGGACCATGCGGGCCGGATACGGAAATGTTTTTTGATACGGGGCGCGAACACGATCCTGCGTTCGGAAACGTCTGTCATCCCAACTGTGATTGCGGGCGCTTCGTCGAGATTTGGAACGATGTGTTCATGCAGTACGATAAGCAGGCGGATGGGACATTCAAGCCACTGGCGCAGCAGAACGTCGATACGGGCATGGGATTGGAGCGCATTTCGGCGATGCTCGAAGGCAAAGAGACGATTTTTGAGACGGAAATTTTCGAAGTCTTGTTTGATGCGATCGGCAAATTGTCCGGCAAGAAGTACGGCAAAGATGAAGCCGTTGACCGCTCGTTTCGCATCATTGCTGATCACGTCCGCGCATCGGTGTTCGTGATCGGCGACCAACGCGGCGTCGTGCCGTCGAACGTTGGGCAAGGCTATATTGTCCGCCGTTTGCTCCGTCGTGCCGTGCGCGAAGGTCGTCGGATCGGGATTAAAGAGCCGTTCCTCGCCAAGATTGCGAACGTCGTGATTGGGGAGTTTGGGTCGTTCTATACGGAGCTTGAGACGAATCGCGCCAAAATTGTCGATGAAGTCACGAAAGAAGAAGACAAGTTCGCCAAGACGCTCGAAAAAGGCTTGAAGGAATTTGAGCGCATGATGAGTGACCACGTCATCAATGGCGAAGAAGCGTTTATCTTGTTTTCGACGTATGGATTTCCTCTCGAATTGACGGAAGAGTTGGTCGGCGAGCGCGGCGGGAATCTTGATGTAGCTGCATTCAAGAAAGAGTTTGAGAAGCACCAAGAATTGTCACGCACGGCGTCTGCGGGAATCTTTAAAGGCGGTTTGGCTGACCATTCCGAAGAATCAACCCGCTTGCACACGGCAACGCATTTGCTCCATCGCGCGTTGAAGAATGTCCTTGGCGACCATGTCGAACAGAAGGGGAGCAACATCACAGCGGAACGTTTGCGTTTCGATTTTTCGCATCCCGCCAAGATGACGCCGGAAGAAATCCAAAAAGTCGAAGATATCGTTAACGCTGTGATCAACGAAGATCTGCCGGTCCATTTCGAGGAAATGACGGTCGAAGAGGCGAAGAAGCGGGGAGCCATCGGGCTGTTCGAAGAAAAATACGGCGACAAGATCAAAGTCTACTTTGTCGGCAACGAGAAAGGGGATTTCTCCAAAGAAATCTGCGGCGGGCCGCATGTGGCGCATACGGGCGAACTGGGGTCGTTCAAGATCCAAAAAGAGGAGGCCGTGTCGGCGGGCGTGCGGCGCATCAAGGCGACGGTGACTGGTCCAAAAGCCTAGATTTGACGGAAGTTCGTAACAGGAGGACGCTGCAATCAGCGTCCTTTTGACAAGGGCAAAAAAAGAACAGGAGGCCGGCATGTACTTGCGGTCCATCAGGAGGTTTTTCCCCTATAGTTTGTTGATCTTCCTCGCCTCCTGCGCGCACCAGGAGATTCCGTCTACGACGAGCACTGTGCCTGTCCCCGAACCTGCGCCCAAGCTGTTCGTCCAGATGGCGAAGCTTTCGCGCGACGAAGGGCGTCTCAAGCTCGAGGACTACCATCTCGACTGCGTGCTGTGGAATTCCAAGCTTCCGCGGGACGAGTCGCTCATGGCCTTGGTCCACAACCGGCGTGACGGGAAGCAGGGCTTGGTCATCCTGAAGAACTTCCCGGAAAACCGCTATCTCGAAGTGGTCAACGAGATGCTGCTCAAGGGCCGTCCCGTCGAAGATACGGTCCTTGGCCGCAACGACTGGCTCGCAGTCTGCGAGTCGGACAGCCATGGGTATGAACCGCCGACCGTCAGGACGGTGAACCTGTGAGGGTGATCATGGCCATCGCTCTCACGAGCCTGGGTATCCTCGGATGCCAGATCAACCCGCGTATCGACGTGCCGTCGCTTATCCGGGATGTCGATTGCGTGGCATGGAATGCATCCAAGGGGAAGAAGGCTTACGTCTATTCCGCCACCAAGCGGGGAGATGGCGGCCTCAAGTATGGGTTTTCGTTCACGACTCCGGGCGAACTCAAGCAGACCCCGAAGATCCTGGAGACGATCCACGCCAAGAACCCGCTGCCTGGCGAAGAGGGCAAGAGTCCCTGGATCATCATCTGCCGCGTGCCGGAAGATGTCTTACCTCTGCCCGAGTGAGCTATTGCGGCCGCCCGTCTCTCGACTGGGCGGCCGCTTTCTTTTGCCTGATATTGCTAGTTTTTGCCCTCCTTGCTACACTCGCAACATTCAATTTTACTTATTTTCCGCCGCATGACCACACCCAACCCGACCTATGGCAGACGCGCCTAGCTCCTCCAGCAAGGATTTTTTGGTCGTCAATGGGGTGGTTGAGGAGAACCTCCCGGCCGCGACATTCCGCATTAAACTGGAGAACGGGCATACGATTTTGTGCCATTTATCAGGGAAATTGCGTATGCACCGCATCCGCCTGACCCCTGGCGACCAGGTCCAAGTGGAGATCACCCCCTACGATTTGACAAAGGGTCGGATTACCTATAGACTTTAGCCCACTTAATGAAGTCTTGCGGTTTGTCAAATTCTTTGCTCTGACAACGATCACCCTATGAAAGTACGCGCTTCCGTAAAAGCTATGTGCCGCGATTGCCAGGTCGTCCGACGGAAGGGCCGTGTTGTCGTGATCTGCAAGAAGAGCGCGAAGCATAAGCAACGCCAAGGCTAACCCTCACTCAAACTAATTACACCCCGGCTGAACGGTCCCCAACACACTATGGCACGCATCGCTGGCGTCACGCTCCCCGCGCAAAAGCGCGTGGACATCGCCCTCCAATACATCTACGGCATTGGCCAAACCACCGCGAAGAAGATCCTCGCGGAATCTGGCGTTGCCCCAGAGACCCGCGTGAAGGACTTGTCCGAAGCGGATGCCAACAAGCTCCGTGACATCGTCGAGAAGGAGAACAAGGTGGAAGGCGAACTTCGCCGTGAAGTGATGGCCAACATCAAGCGTTTGAAGGAAATCGGCTCGTTCCGTGGCTCGCGCCACATCAAGAGCTTGCCGGTCCGTGGCCAACGCACCAAGACCAACTCGCGCACCATCCGCGGTAACGTCCGCAAGACGATGGGCTCCGGTAAACGGAAACTTGAAAAGACCTAATCGACTATGGAAGAGACCAAGACCAAAGCGCCCGCTGCTGAAGCCGCCGGTGCCGCCAAGAAAACGGGGAAGCCCAGCGCCAAGGGCAAGCGCAAGAGCAACAAGAAGAAAGTTGCCGTGCCGCATGGCAAGGCGTATATCCAGGCGACCTACAACAACACCATCGTTACGTTGACCGATTTGAACGGCAACGTGCTCGGTTGGTCGAGCGCCGGTTCGTCCGGTTTTTCCGGCCCCAAGAAGTCCACGCCGTATGCGGCCTCGATGGTCGTCAAGAACGCTCTCGACAAGGTTGCGGACTACGCCGTGAAAGAAGTCAACGTGTTCGTGTGCGGCGTCGGCCAGGGCCGTGAATCCGCCATCCGCGCCTTCAACGCCAACGGCGTCAACGTGCTCGGCATCAAAGACGTCACCCCGATCCCACATAACGGCTGCCGCCCGCCGCGCCCGCGCCGCGTCTAACCTGACCACCTATGAGAATGAAAGTCACCGCCAAACGCGTGCGCCGCGAGGGAGTCAACCTCGACGGCCGCGACAAGATGGCCCGCATCTTGGCCAAGCGCCCGTACGCGCCAGGCCAACACGGCCCCACCAGCCGCACCCGCCAAACGGATTACGGCAAACAGCTGCGCGAAAAGCAACGCGCCAAGCTGGTGTTCGGCGTAATGGAGCGCCAGTTCCGCAACTATTTTGATAAGGCGACCAGCATGAAAGGCAACTCGGGTGAGACCCTCGTCCGCTTGCTCGAGATGCGCCTCGACAGCGTCGTGTTCCGCGGTGGCTTGGCCAAGACCCGTGCGGCCGCGCGCCAGCTCGTGTCGCACGCCCACGTCGACGTCAATGGCAAGCACGTCAACATCCCGTCGTACCAGGTGAAGCCGGGCGACGTGATCACGATCACCAAGACCAAGAAGGAGAAGAAGGTCTGGAAGTCGTTCATCGAAGCCAACCCCAAAGTCGAGACGCCGTCGTGGGTCACGACGGACCTGAAGGACCTGTCGATCAAAGTCACCAGCCAACCGGCAGGGGATGAGCTCAAGCAAGTCTTTGACCCCAAACTTATCGTCGAATTTTATTCGCGCTAACGTGCACCTTGCTTCAATACTATGGAGTCACTCCTTCTCCCATCTAAAATCCGCTTTGAACACGGCGAACGCCCCAACCAGGGCGTATTGACCGTGGAGCCGTTTGCCCAAGGCTACGGCACGACCGTCGGCAATGCCGTGCGCCGCGTGCTCCTGTCGTCGTTGCCGGGCGCGGCCGTCACGGCGGTCAAGATCAAAGGCGTCGAACACGAGTTCTCGACCATCCCGAACGTCAAGGAAGATGCGCTTGAGATCATCTTGAACCTCAAGTCCGTGCGCTTGAAGTGCCACTCTGAAGAACCGGTCAAGCTGTCTTTGTCCGTCAAGGGTGAAAAGACGGTCACGGCCGGTGATTTTGCCAAGAACGCGGACGTCGAAGTGATGAATCCGGAACTCGTGATCGCCACGTTGACCGACAAGGCCGCGAATTTTGAGATGGAAATCACGGTCGAGCAAGGCCGCGGCTACCGTACGACCGACGAACGCATGAAAGAAAAGCTCGACCTCGGCACAATTGCCATCGATGCGCTGTACAGCCCGGTGTTGAACGTCTCGTACAAAGTCGAAGCCACGCGCCTCGGCGAACGCACGGACTACGACAAGCTGGTGCTGACCGTCGAGACCGATGGCACCGTCGACCCGCTCGATGCCACCAAGAGCGCGATCGCGATCCTGCTGGACCACTTGGTCCTGCTCAAAGACCTATCCTATGAGGCATAACAGCAAAGGAAAAATCCTTGGCCGCACCGCGGCTCCCCGTAAAGCGTTGATGCGCAACCTGGCGACGAGCCTGGTCTTGTACGAGCACATGAACACGACGTTGGCCAAAGCCAAGGCCGTCCGCCCGATGGTCGAAAAACTGATCACGATCGGCCGCAAGAAGACGCTCGCCTCGCGCCGCCAACTCGCCAAGGTGTTGACCGTCGAATCGGCCGTCAACAAGGTGTTGGAAGAGCTTGGCCCGCGCTACGCGACGCGCAAGGGCGGGTATACACGCATCATCAAGCTCGGCACGCGCAAGAACGACGGCGCCGAGATCGCGCAGATCCAATTCGTCAAAGACTAACTATGCCCTGGAAAAAGAAAGCAGGAATGCCGACCGTCAAGCGGTCCATCCACGAAATCGATGCTGAAGGCCAGGTGGTCGGTCGTTTGGCGACCAAGATTGCCAAGATTCTGATCGGCAAGCACAAGGCGAGCTACGTTGCGCATACCGACATGGGCGACATCGTCAAAGTAAAGAACGCCAAGGGCCTCGTCCTGACCGGCAAGAAGTGGGAACAGAAAGTCCACTTCCATTCCTCGAACCGCCCTGGCGGCATCAAGCGCGTTTCCATGGCCAAGCTCCGGGAAGACAACCCGAGCGAGATCCTGCGCCACGCGGTCAAGTACATGCTGCCCAAGAACCGCATTCAGAGCGAGCGCATGAAGCGGCTTATCATCGCCTAACCGATTATGGCTACCAAGAAAGACGACATCGAAGAGAAGACTGAAGAGAAAAAGGAAAAAAAGCCAGCGGCTAAAAAGGCGCCGGCCAAGGCCAAGAAGCCCGTTTCGGAAGAGGCCAAGGTTGAGGCGGTCGAAAAGCTCGACGCCGAAGAAGAAGCGGCAAGCAAAGCTGCCAAGGGCGGATCGTTCATCCCGGCTGTCGGACGCCGCAAGACGTCGATCGCGCGCGTGCGCCTGATCAAGAACGGCAAAGGCACGATCACCATCAACGGCAAACCGATGACCGATTATTTCACCACCTACGAATTGCGCGAGATCGTCACGAGCCCGCTCAAGATCACCGGCCAAGAAGGCGCAGTTGACATCAGCGCCAAAGTCCAAGGCGGCGGCATCCGCGGCCAGTCCGAAGCCGTACGCCACGGCATGTCCCGCGCATTGCTCGTCCTCAATCCTACCTTCCGCAAAACGTTGAAGAAACTCGGTTACCTCACGCGCGACTCCCGCAAGCGTGAACGCAAGAAGTTCGGTCTCAAGAGCGCCCGCCGCGCCCCGCAGTGGTCCAAACGTTAAACAAAAAACCCTTGGAAATTCCAAGGGTTTTTGCTAGCATAGGAGCCATGTTCCAAGCCAAGCCGTCGAAGTATTTTTTTGAGTCACGGGTGCAGCAACTGCTCGAGGCACGGCCTGGCGTGGCTGTCCGGATGTTGGAGATCGGCAGTGGGACGTCAGTGGCGGCCGAAAACCTCCTCAAAAAATTCCCGTTGCTCGACTACGTCGGTATTGAGCCGGATGGGGCGTCCGTCGTAGCTGCACGCCAGCGGTTAGCTGGGATCGCTCGCGCAAAAGTCCTGCACGGCATGGGCTATGGTGGTACGCGGGATGAAGCGCTTGAACAGCCTTTTGATTTCGTCTTCTCGTTGAGCGTGCTTGAGCATGTCAAAGACCTTGAAACGTTCATCGAATATTCCATCCAAAAAGCGCGGCCAGGGGGAAACGTCATCCATTTGTATGACTTGGGCCATTCGCTCTACCCCTCAAGCTTGAAAGAATCGCTCCAAACACGGCTTTGCGGATCTCCATTGCTGCGGTTTTTTCCGGAGGGCAAAGTCGCGCGCTACCTTGCGACGCCGTATGTTGAGGGCCTGCTGCGCCGTGGATGCGACATCCAGGAAATCACGTTCCATAACATGCCGAACCATGTGGCGATGCTCAAGAGCAACATGACAGAACCATTCATATCCCAAGTTTCCGCGTTTGAATACGCGACGTTTGGCAATGTTCCGGGCCTGAAAATACGCGAAAAACTCTTCCCGAGCGTGTGTTTTTGGGCAACTAAGAAGACAGCCTGAAGCTAGCCAAGAACCTCCAAAAAGGCTACGCTTTCTTCCATGTCTTATGGTAAAAACGTGGCGAAGAATGCCTTCTGGCTGGTCGCTGCCACGACGCTCAACAAGCTGATTGCGTTCGTGACGTTTGCCGTCGTGGCACGGTTAGTCGGCGCAACGATTACGGGGACGTATTTTTATAGCGTTTCGGTCACCTCGATCTTCGTAGTGTTTGCGGATTTGGGGATGACCCCGGTCGTGATCCGCGCCATTTCGGCGGCACGAGATGATGGCGCAAAAATCCTCGGTGCGACGTTCCGCGCGAAGTTGATTTTGGCGCCACTTTCGATCCTCGGGGCGTTGGCCTACGGAATCTTGAACCACGTTGACTCGACGACGATGGCGGCGATCGCCGTCGCCTGCTTGGTAATGACGGCTGACACGTGTTCTCTTGCGCTCTACGGTGCGCTGCGAGGCAAGCAGAATTTGAAACCAGAATCGTTCGGCATGTTGATCGGGCAGGTTTTGACCGCGATTTTTTCTGTCAGTGCGGCGTTGTTTGGTTGGGGCGCAGTTGGTTTGGCTGGGGCGTTGCTCGTTGGGAGTACCTGGAACGTCCTGTGGGCGCTTCTCAAGACCCGCGCGTTCAAGATCGACATCGGGAAACCGGAATGGCGCGATTTGCAGATCTTGCTGCGCGAAGCATGGCCATTCGCCGTTGCCGGGATCGCGGTCAAAGGCTATTCGTATTTTGATAGTTTGTTGATCCACGCGTACCAAGGCGCAGCCGCGGTCGGCATGTACGCCGTCGGCTACAAGATGACGTATGCGTGGCAGTTCTTGCCGTTGACGTTTGTCGCAGCGCTTTATCCGGCGATGGCAGCTGCGTGGGCAAAGAAAGACCACGCTGCACTCAAGAATATCTTCCTTGGTTCGTTGCGCTTGATGGCGGCCATCAGTTTTCCGGTCGCCGCGGGATTGTCTGCGCTGGCGCCGCGCCTCATCCCGTTGATCTATGGCAACGCCTATCTCGCCGCCGTCCCGCCGTTTGCGATCATGGCGTGGGTGCTGATCCCGATCTTCATGGATTTTCCTGTCGGGTCACTGTTGAATGGGTCGCATCGCGCGCATCTCAAGACCACGGCGATGCTGGGGACGTTGTTCGTCAACGTCGTTTTGAATACGATTTTGGTCCCATCAATGGGACCGGTTGGTGCGGCGTGGTCCGGTTTGTTCAGCTTTACGATCCTCTTCTTGATCGGGCTGTATTTTTCGCGCGAAGACGCCGGAGGTTGGATGGTGACGGCTGGGATTTTGGCACGCGCTTGTATCGCCGCGGGCGTCTCGTGGTTTGCGTGGCGCGTGGTCGGCGGCCATATGCCGCTGTTCGCCGCGTGTGCTTTTGGCGCTGCCGTTGCCATCGTGATGGGATTTTTGCTCAAGCTCGTAACCGTCGCTGACTTTCGTTGGGTGATGTCACTGCGCAAGAGTTCGACGACGGAAGAAGACGTCCATGCCGAAGGCTAAATTCACCTTGATTACCCTCGATTATCCGCCGAACCAAGGTGGCGTGGCGAGGTATCTTGGAAATCTTGTTGACGAATCGGATGGTGAGATCGCCGTCGTTGATGCAAGTAAGCTCACACGAGGTGCGTGGCCAACATGGTGGCCGATGGTCCGTGCATGTCGTTGTGCGGAAGGTGTTATCCTTGTGAGCCAGGTCTTTCCTGTCGGTACGGCCGCCTGGGTTTCGCGCCTGATGGGCGGGCCAGAATACGTCGTGATTTTCCACGGCCTGGATGTCCGGCTTGTGCGCGGTGTTTGGAAGCGTTGGTTGCTGCGGCGTATCTGCGCCAAGGCGAAAGCACTCGTCGCGAACAGCGAAGCGACGAAAGCGGATGTCTTGAAGCTTGTTCCTGGTTCGCGCATGACGGTCATGACGCCTGGGATCGAGAAAGGCAAATTGCCGACGAAGCAAGAAGCGCGGCGACAGTTGGAAATTGACCCAACGGAACAGGTTGTCTTATCGATCGCGCGCCTCATCCCGCGCAAGGGGATTGATGTGGCGTTACGCGTGATGGGACGCATCCAGCACCAGCAGCCGGTTAGCTACGTCGTCATTGGCGATGGTGCGGACCTTGGGCGCCTTGAAGAGATCGCTGAAGAATCGAGGACGTCGGTGCGTTGGCTGCGGGATGCGAAGGACGATGAGAAGTGGTTATGGCTGTGCGCTTCCGACGTGTTCTTGCTCCCTGTGCGGGACGAAGGTGATGATGTTGAAGGTTTTGGGATCGTGTTCCTTGAAGCCGCAAAAGCCGGCATCCCATCTGTCGCCGGAAAGAGCGGCGGCGCGGTTGAAGCCGTGCGGAATGAGCGGACAGGACTCGTGGTCAAACCAACCGATGTCGACGCCGTCGAGCAGGCTGTCGAGAAGCTGTTGCAAGACCCGGAGTTGCGGCAACGCCTTGGTGATGAAGGGCGGCAGCTTGAGCACGATTACCGCTGGGAAGACCGTTGGAAGATGTTGCAAAGCCTATGAACCAACCGGATATCGCCATCGTCATCCCGTGTTACAACCATGCGAACATCCTTGAACGGACGTTACGCGCCGTTTTGGCACAGACACTGAAACCCGCCGAGATCATCGTCGTGGATGATGGGTCGTCTGACCATCCTGAAGCCGTCGTCAAATGGGTTGCGAGTCCTCTTGTTACGTTCGTGCGTTATGACCAGAACAAGGGTGCGCCTGCCGCCCGTAACGAAGGAGCTCGAAGGACGACGTCGCCATTTCTCATCTTCCTCGATGCCGACGCGGAACTTACGCCGGATGCGCTGGAAACAATGCGCCACGCTCTAGATCAGCATCCCGAAGTCGATTTTGTCTATTCAGATTTTTTATGGGGATCAAAATTATTTCGTGGCAAACCGTTCAGCGTTGATGAACTGAAGAAACGGAATTACATCCACACTTCGTCCTTGTTACGCCGCAAGGCCTTTCCAGGCTTTGACGAGTCGTTGACCAAGCTCCAAGATTGGGATCTCTGGCTCACGATGTGCGAGCGCGGGTCAAAAGGCATCTGGATCGATAAAACACTTTATCGCATCGAGCCACGCCACGAAGGGATGAGCCGCTGGTTGCCCAAAGTGATGTACCTCATCCCGTGGAAACGCGTCGGCATCAAGCCAAAAGAAGTCGAACGGTATGAAGTCGCGGAAGCCATCGTGAAAAAGAAACACGGAATCGTATGAAGATAAGCGCTTTCACGAAACAGGCATTGTGGTGGGCCGGGGCGCTCATTGGGGTTGAGGTTGTTTCGACGCTTGTTTTAAATAACACGACGTTGAACACGGTTGCCTGCCTGCTCGTCGGCCTCGTCGTCTTTTGGTTAGGATGGAAGAAGCCGACGCTTGGGCTGGCGGCGCTGGCGCTTGAATTATTCGTCGGATCGAAAGGGTATTTGCTCCAAATGAGCTTGGGTTCTTCCGCCGTTTCGTTGCGCATCGTGATGACGGGCTTGTTCTTCCTTGGGTGGCTCATTAATTTTTTCCAGCAGGGTTCGGTCAAGGAATTGGCAAACTTGTTCCGCGACAAGCGCGCCTATCTCGTGCTGTTCATCGTGATTGGCTACGCGACCATGCGTGGGATGATGCTGCATAACCCGGACGTCTACGCCGACGGCAACGCGTGGGGTGATTGGTTGCTGCTGTTCCCTGTGCTGGATGTCACCTGGCGATATCGTGACCGGATCCGGCGAGATGTCATGCCGGTGTTCGTGGTCGGGATTTTTTGGTTGGCGATCAAGACTATCGGGCTTGAGTATGTTTTTTCCCATGGGTTTACCACGGTGTCGGCTGCAGCGTACGCCTGGAGCCGGCATACGGGCGTCGCAGAAATCACCTGGATGCTCGCCAACGCGTTCCGTATTTTCATGCAGTCGTATATTTATGCGATCGCGGCTTTGATCGCGGCGATGGGTTGGTGGATTTCTGCTTCTGTCGTCCCCGCGAAGGCGGGGATCCAGCCTCGGCCGGGCGATCTGGGCTGGGTTCCCGCCTCCGCGAGAATGACGAAAAACCAGAAACTGCTCGCCTGGTGGACGATGGCCGCCTCGACCGTGATCCTTGGCATCAGCTTGTCGCGCAGTTTTTGGATCGGCGCAAGCGTCGGGATCGTCGCGATGCTCGCCATTTTGACGCTCAAGAAAGTTGCCTGGTGGAAAAAATTACTTGGGCCATTGAGCGCCGCGCTTGCTGGCGTCGCCGTCATTTTTGCGGTGTTAGCGTTCCCGTTTCCGCACGTGGATGTCGCGTCCTTGTCGGCCTTGTTGAGTTCTCGTTCCGACATCGGCCAAGAAGCGGCGGCGGTCAGCCGTTGGCATTTATTGCCCGTGCTTTGGAATAAGATCGAACAACATCCGATCCTTGGTTCCGGGTTTGGTGCGACGGTGACCTACCAATCTGAAGACCCGCGCATCGTCTCCCAGACAGGCGGGACGTATACGACCTATGCGTTTGAATGGGGCTGGCTCGACCACTGGATCAAGTTCGGCATTATCGGAATCCCGTTGATCGCGTATCTATTGTGGTCGCTTGGGAAGCGATTGTGGAAGTTGGATGAACCATTGTGGCTCAAGACGTCGGCGGTCGCTGCGTTGATCGCTCTCGCGACGGTACATTTCTTTACGCCATACTTGAACCATCCATTGGGTTTCCTGTTTTTCTTTGTGGGGGAGGGGATGATACTATCAAGCGGAGTAAAACAGCATGAGCTTTCCTGAATACAAACCGTCAGCCCAAGAAGGTTCAAACGAAGACCTCGGCCGGTCAGGTATCCGTGAAAAGCCGAAGGCGACGGAAGATTCGAAAAAACGGCACGAAGAATTGCAGGATTTGCGGACAGAAGAGCACCAGGAATCCCTGTCGATGCTAGAGAAATATCGCGAGAAGATTTTTGGGGCGAAGAAAGAGTCATCAAGTTCTACGCCAAAAAACAAGTTTACAAGAATGGTCGTGATTGCCTTGGGTTTGCATGCGCCGTTGGTCCCTGAAGTAAGGCAGGTCGTTGAATCGATTGTCCACCAGGGAGAGCAGCAAGAGTTCAAACGAGCAAAGATGGAGATCCACCCGCAGTCGATGGATGTCATGTTGAAGGTCGAAGGGCGCAAAGCAGCTCGAGCGGGCAAGACGGACCCGGCCAAAGTGAATGGGTTCAAAGAAGAGGCGCGTCAGCGGATTGAACGCGGCGAAACCCTCTCTTTGAAGGATGAATACCTTGAACTCGAGCGTTTGAACGGGATGGATGCGTCGGCGGTCGATCACGCAAGGCAGGCGGTCGATCAACGCATTGAGAAATATGGCGGCGAACTTGACCCGCACCATGAGATCGATCCTCAGTTCTTAAAGCAGTTCGTCGCTGAAATGTACGGCCCGGACGCAAACTATGAGTGGGGCCAGGCGTCCGTTACGACGTATTTCAATACCGGAAAACGGAATTGCGTGTCGATCGCCAAGAGCGAGGCGATGGTCATGGAAGGCGTGTTGCAAAAATTGGATCCGGAGATCCGAAGCCAGTACGAGCTTGGGATAAAGAAGATCAAACAGCATGAGATCGCAACGCTAACCTATCATGCGGCGGACGGCAAAACGACAGGCTTTGAACTTGAAGGTAACGTAAAAACGACTGACGGTGGTGCGGAACAGGTTGGTTCCAAGGTCATCCCAATCGAACAACTCAAGAAATCAATGGTCGCAGAAAAACCCGTTGTCGTTGCTGCAAAGAAAGGGACGGTCGCGGAATCACCTGATTTAATCACCGTTTCGGACCAGCCGGTGGATGACGGCATCCGAATTGAGGGCGATCTTGTGGGCTCGGATTTCGTTATCCAAGAAGCAAAACGCGAGGGAGTGGAGCCCCAAGAGGTGAAAGAGGTGCTTCTGGAAAAACCGATCGAGTTGGAACTATTGAATGAAGATTCAACGATTGAAGATGCAAAAAAAGCAAAGGATTCTTTAGCCGGTACATCGTATGTTTACGCGGAAGACTTGCATAATCCTTCGCCTGAAGCCGTCGCTGCGTTGGAACTTACGGAGGAACAAAAAAGTGATTTCGAACAACGAACCGGAAGGGCGCATGGAAACTGGGTTGAAGGGATCCGCGTCGGGGATATGCGTGATTGGTCGGCTGCTGCAATCGGGCGTGCGCTATTTTTGAAGTATCCGGATTTTCGAATTTCCGTCACTACGGATGGAGACAAGGCGTTCAATCCCCTGGTTCTTGATGAAATGGAAGGGATCGGACAATCTGCGGGCCTGCCGTTCAAACGGATTTCACTCGAAGTCGAGCCTCTGCCAGAACAAGTGGCTCACCATCCGTCACCAGAGCTATTCCGTAAATTTCTTGGCACTGTGGATGGAAAGGTAGATATGATCGGTGTCGATTTTGCTGACCTCAGTCCTGACGAGCTTGCCGCGCTGCATGCCGTCAAGAAATCGCGGATGGACCTTTCGAGGGTGACCATGGTCCCGATGAATGATGGGAACCCTGAGCATCGAGTTGTCGTGACCACGCCTTCCGCCGACAGCTGGAAGGCCATCCAGAGCTTCGGCCAGAATAAGACTAATACGTTTATCAGGGCGGATTGGTACCTCGGTGAACTGAAGCAGCATCCAGATATCTTGAAGTTCAAGACGTTGTGGCCAAAAATGGACTATATCCCAGCGGAGGCTGTCCAGGATTTTGTCAACGAACTTTCACGCCACAACGAACAACATGCCAAGGACATCATCGAAGACATGCATCTTTAAGTCTTGATCCCGCGCGTGTATTCCTCGCCGCTCATCGCTTTCTTCCCTTCCGGCTGGACGGTGATGAGTTCAAGTGCCGTATTGTCTGTGCATGCGACCAGCAGGTGCTTGCCTGCCGCATAGAGCGCCCCAGGTTCCGCATCGGTGTCTTCAACGATTTTTGCTTGGAGAATTTTTAAACGCTTTCCCGCGACTTCCATCCACGTCCCTGGCCAGGGATTATAAGCCCGCACGAGCCATTCGAGTTCCTGCGACGTTTTCGTGAAATCTAGCTTCCCATCATCGCGTGAAAGGATCTTGCAAGACGTTGCGAGCGTGTGGTCCTGTTCCGTGGGCTGCGTCTTGCCTTCGAGATATGACGCAAGGACGTCCGGCAAGATTTTCCCGCCAAGAACCGCCAACCTGTCATGCAATGATCCGCCCGTATCTTCGTCCCGGATCGGTTCTTCCGCTGTCGCCAAGAGCGGCCCATGGTCCATTTCCGCATCGATCAACATGACGGATACGCCGCTCATGGTGTCACCGGCGGCGATCGCGGCTTGGATGGGGGATGCACCGCGCCATCGTGGCAGTAAAGACCCATGGACGTTGATGACGCCTTTCTTTGGCAGGTCGAGCAACCATTGCGGCAAGATTTTCCCATAAGAAACAATCACGAACGCGTCGCACGACGGCCCGATGTTTTTGATCCAGGTTTGGAAATCTTCGTCTTTGATTTTTTCAGGTTGTCGGATTTCTTGGATGCCAAGGGCCTTTGACGCCCGTTTGACTGGCGGTTCCGTCAATTCTGCGTGCCGTCCGACTGGCCGGTCCGGTTGCGTGACGATCCCGACGATCTCAAAACGCTCATCATCCATCAACGCACGGAGCGACGGGACGGCGAACTCGGACGTGCCGAAAAAAAGAATCTTGTATGGCATCAGCGTATCGCGGTTTTCTCTTTGCCTTTAGTGATCTTGTACGCCTTGTCGATGAACAGGATGCCTTCGACGTGGTCAAACTCATGTTGGAAAACTGTTGCGAGGAAACCTTTCACGTCAAACTCAACGCGGCGCGCATGGCGGTCGAGTGCGGTGACGTGCACTTTCTTCGCGCGCTTCACCATGCCCCAGACGCCGGGCACGCTCAAACAGCCTTCTTCGCTGTCTTCGGACAATTCACCTAGGACTTTGATTTCGGGGTTGATGTACGCCTTGGGGCCTTTCTTCTCGTTGACGATGAAGATCCGTTGGTTCCGTCCGACTTGCGGCGAGGCGATGCCGACGCCGTCTTCGACGAACATGGTTTCGATCAGGTTATCCAAGAACGTTTGGAATTCCGGGGTGCCGATGTCTTTCGGATCCACCTCAACAGACCGCGAACGGAGGGTCGCGGAGGGCAGTGTCACAAGCGGGAGGTTCTTGGCCATTGCTAAGCTTTTAGCTGAAAAAGGCGATTGGGTCAAGGTCTATAATGGCACGCTTTTTGAATCTATCCAACAAGGCAATCAGCTCGTCATCCGGTGTTTCTTTTGCTGCCGTCAGGTGGATGACGAAGCGTTCGCCACGGGACTTGGCACGGAACGCCACGAGGAATGGCCCGCGCAACGTCATTGCCGCCGGCAGGACGGTTTCCAGGTCACGCTGAAGTTCAAGCGCCATAGGTTCATTCCCATCAACTAAGAGTTTGATGAGACGTGTCGCCGGGGGATAGCCGAATGTTTTCCGTTCACTGGTTTCTTTTTGCCATGCGCGTTCGACGCCGTCTGCCGTCAGCCAATCGGTGCAGTCCGTGACGGTATCTTCTGGTCCCTGGACGACGACCTGTGTTTCGAGCCGTGCCAATGATGCGGCCAGCCTGCGCCAGGCAATCAACAGTCTTTCGCGGCGGCGGATGTCTTCGATAGCTCCGCCAATGAGTGATACGTCGGTGAGTACGACCAGGCTTTTTGGCGCGATCGAGATCTGTTGGATTTCCCAGACGTCGACCACGCGGATGAGCGGCGACTGGAAACGTGATTCGAGTTGTTTCATTAATTGGTCTGCACCCGCGCGCCCGCGCGAGAGGTCGCTTCCACCGCACGACGGGCACACTACCGGGATCTTGTTCTTGCGTCCGCAGCGGCGGCAGAGCGCTTGTCCGTTGACGAGCGATAGCGGAAAACTGCAGGCGACGCATGTTGCCGTCCAACCGCAATCACGGCAGGCGATGCGTGCGCGTTCGCCGCGGATGGGATGGATGATGGTGACGTGTCGCTGTTCTTCGATCGCTTGTTCAATGTCCGCGATCGTTTGCTCTGATAGGTCGCGGATTGTTGACGAACCGCGCATCAGCTTTGGTTCCGTCCGGAGTGACAGCGAAATTTCCGGTGCTTGCTTCCATGCTGCTGGTTCGGCGTTTAAACGCGGCGTCGTGTTGAAGGAAATGACGTACAGGTCCGGTTGCAGTTTGGCACATTCTTGAACGACTAAACGCGCATCAAAGCGGGGCGCGAGTTCATCTTGCTTAAAGTCGTCGTTTTCCGGTTCGTCGACGAGCACTGTATCTGCTTGCAAAGTGAGCCACGCACCAAGGCGTGTCGTGACGAGCACCGGCGCGCTTCCGTCGACAAAGCCGGACAGAATCATCCAAGCTTTTCCCATCGCGACATCCGCATGGAGCGCCGGGCATCCGAGGATTTTTGCAAGTGCATCTGCCCGATGCTGCCAGGGCGTCACGATGAGGGTTTTGCCTTGCGTCGTCCGCGCGGTTTCGATCAGGCCATTTGGACCCGTCCAGCGGTCCGCGAGGAATCGTCGTTCACGCCGGGGCATGCCTGTTTGCCGGCTATTCTTCGGTTCAGATTTGGATGCCGCACGTTTTGGGACAGTACGGACCCATGAAGCAAGGACGGTCGGTTGTGAAGAGAATGTCTGCTGCGCGACGGAGCGCAAGAGCGCCGGCAATGGTTCGCCAAAATGTGCGAGAGGTTGCGTTGGCCCAAGATGGACGGCGCGCGCGGCAAAAGCGCTCGCATCCGAAAACTTCGTGACGAGGGCCGGGATCGCGTGTTTGCGGAACGGGACGAGGATCAAATCACCCAACAGCAAACCATGGCCGTCGGAAACGGCATAATCGAATTCTTCGACCCCCGGAATCGTGCGGATTGCGGGGACGACAGTGATGTATTTCATGAAATAAAAGAAATTGTCATCTCGACCAACGTCGAGAGAACTTCAAATGAACGGCGGATTTCACGCCTCGCTAGCCGTTCCCATTTGAAGGTCCCTCGTCGCTCCGACTTCCCTCGGGATGACAATTATGCGATATCGTAACGGACGGTCAGGTAGCCGACGCCGAACGGCGCTTCGTAACACAGTTGTTTGGGCGTGACGTTCATGTCTTGCAACGTGCCGAGGAGCGTCATGATGGGACGGTAACCGCACTGGCCGGCGTTTTCGATGATGTCGGGCGACAGCGCGAACAGGGGGTCTGGCTTGTTTTTTGAAGTTGCATCAGCAACGGCGGCGTCAAACAGCGGTCCTTCGGTCGATGCGCCGCCAGGCGATGAGGCATTGAGCTTGTGTGATAGGTCTGCACTTGCGATCACGGCGACGCGGGCAGGTTCGGCATGCAAGACGCGTTTGAGCTGTGCGCCGAATTCGTAATGTGACTTGCCATCGAGCATGGAAGGCGAGATGGGGATGAGTTTCCAATTGGCCAGGTGCGATGTCAGCATTAGGATCGGGACGCTGTAGCCGTAATCGAGCTCGTCGGTCGAGGTCAAGGTGAACGGAACGTTCTCTTCGCGCAACTTGCGTTGGAGGTGGTCAATCATCAGGAAGTCACTTTTGGCGCTGACGGTTGTGGTAAAGTCGCCGAAGGATTTGAAGTTGCCGGTATATTTATCTGCCAGGTTCACGCTGAACGCATCCGGATAGCGTGCGCCGTGCGGCGCAATGATCACGATCGTGTCAGGCTTCACGAGGTAGAGCGCCTGCTCGATTTCTTTGATGGCGGCAACGGTCGCCGCAAGTTTTTCGGTGTGTTCCTTGCCGATGGACGGCACGAGGATTGGCGAGTGGGGGACGATGCCCGCGAAGACGATCATAGGGTAGAAAGCGTGCTGGTGGCGTTGAGGGTTGTGATAGTCGAATCTTCGCCCAAGGTCGGTGCGGCAGATTGGAGGGTGAAGGGGTCGCCCACAGTATAGTCCTTAATTGCCGCATCGGAAACCGTGACCACGTTGCCCCAAGACCAGCCGATCGCGGTAAACGTGTCCGCGCTCAAGATAGGTTGCAGCGTGCCGCCTTCAGACACGTAGACGGCGGGACTGGTCTTTCCGCGGACAAGTTCGCCATCGGCAAAGTTATACGGGTTTCCTAAGGTGTACCCTCCGATTGAGGCGTCCGTGACCTGTTTGATCGTCCGTCCGCGGAAATACAATACGAGGAAGGCCTTGTCTGGGATCAGCTGGCGCACGCCGTCTTCAACGTACCAGTACTGTTTCGTCGTCTTATCTTGCAGCACCGTGCCTTGCGGAAATTGGGTGTTTACGGTGATCGCCGGGTTGACGATGGGGTATTCGGTCAGGTCCGTATCTTGGACTTTTACGATCTCATCCGTGTTAAATCCGAATTTGCGGAACGCGGCCATATTGGAGATGTAGCGCCGCCCGGTATCCGTCAGCAACCATACCTTGCCTTCTTGGTCTTGGAGCAACGAATATTGCGGGAAACGGATGACCCCGCCATCAGGATACGCGGCCAAGTTGGTATCCGAAACTTTGATGATTTTGTTCGGGTCCACCATGGTTTCCATCACGATTGGCGATGAGAATTGGCGTTTTTGTCCCAAGCGAATGAGATAGATACTTCCGGACGGTTCGCCTTGTACGACCGTGCCGTCTGGGTAGCTCAATGAGAACCAGCGTTGCCAAATGCGCCACAAGTTGAGGTTGCCGCTCAAATGCGGCGTATAGCTGTAGAGCATTGCCGTTGCCAAGTTGGTTGGCGTGATGACTTCGCCATCAATCGTGACGGGTTTGCCTTGGGCGTCGCCGGCCTTCGTTGTTCCTCCACCCAAGAGTTGCAACATGTATTTTTCGCGGAACTGTTTGGCGGACCATTCAAGTTGTGAGGCAAAGCCTTTGTAATCTTGGATCGACGGGTCATTCTTGCTGCACGAATCGCACACGCCATAGCCGGCCGCCCAATCAAATTGTCCTTGTGACGGGTCCGGGTCTTCTACGAGCGATTGTTCTTTTTGGATCAGCGCCAAAATATATTTTGGGTTGATCTTATACGAGTTGGAGACGCGCCAAATGATGTCTGGCACCGGTTTGACGACGCCGTCGATATCCACCTGCTTGGCATCGGCCAATGTGCCTTTGGCTTGGAGGAAGGCCACCATTTGTGCATAGGTCATGCCGTTCACGTCAAAAATGTCGTTGTCTTCCAAGACGTGATTGGGATCAAAACCTGGGTCAAGTGGGATCACCTGGGCTGACAACGGAAGCGCAAAAAGACTTTGCGACGCGACCAGCAACAAGAGCAAGAATGGAAGTATTTTCCTTAACATATATTGACCTTATCACACTGTACAGGCAGGGGCGAGGTCGTGCTACACTTGGTTTTATGCACCGAGCGTGGTTCGCCGGGTTATTGTTTTCACTCGTCTTTTTAGCCCAATCCGCGCTGTTTTTTGTCATACCATCGATGGGTTCGGGAGTCTTTTTGAGCCCGGACGAGACGGCTGTCGCCACAAGTGCCCGGGATTTTGGGCAGAACTTCACGATGCGGATCGAGGACAAGCTGTTGTCTGAAGGACCTTGGCTTCATCCGCGGAGCTACGTGACACAAGGAAGTGCCATGGTTCCGGTGGGGTTTTTGGGGTTGCCGGCGATCCTTGGCATCGTCTGGAAGTTTTTGGGCGATTGGGGATTGGCATTGTTCGTCCCGCTGCTCGCCATTTCAGCGGCATATCCACTATTCCGCTTGCTGCAACGTTTTGGGAATTTTGCGGCGGGCATCGCGGTCTTGGTTTGGATGTCGTTCCCGACCGTCATCTTGTATGCCAATCGTGGATTGTTCCCGAATTTACCGGCGCTGTGTTTCTTTTTGTGGGGCTTGTATTTCCTGTCCTTCAAGAAGTCAATGCGTTGGATGATTGCGGCAGGACTGTGCACCGGCGCGGCGCTCGCGATCCGTCCGACAGAGATCGTTTGGATGTTGCCGTGGGTATGGCTCGTGTGGCAGGTGCATGATGTGAAGAAAACAAAGACACGTTCGACGCGGCAGCTCGTCGTTGCGGGCATCATCGCCGCCGTTGTTCCGATGCTTGCGCTGAGCGTCGTTGCTTGGCGGACATATGGGACGCCATTTGCTGTTGGATATTTGTTGCATGATGCGGGTGGGAGCCAGGTTGTCGTTTCAAGCTTACCGCCCGTGGCGAGCAGTGCTGTTGGATGTAGCTCGCTCAGTTGTACGTTCCATTCCATCTGGCCGTTTGGTGTCCATCCGCGTGACGTGTGGTTTAATTTTCAGTCCTATGTGTTGATTTTCTTGGGACCGTGGTTTGTCCTGATGTTGTGTGCATTCGCGGCGTATGTTTCCAAGCGTCGGTCATGGAAGGTGTTGGCAGTGTCGGCGTGGACGCTGGTTGTGTTGGCCATCGTCTATGGTGAAGCGATTTACCAAGACCATGTCGGCGTAAACGTCATTTCGTCTGGGAATTCCTATTTGCGCTATCTCGTCCCGCTGGCCGGGCTTGCGGCGTTATCTGCGGCTGCGCTAGCGGCATGGCTTGGTGCGCGGCTCGGTAAGAACAAGTCGTCGGTGGTGATGGCGGCGGTTGTCATGGTCCTGATGTTGCTCGGAGCATGGACGGCGACCAGCCGCGATGACGAAAATATTTTTACGACCACGCTTGAACTACAACGTTATGCGCATGTGCGCAGCGTGACGCTGCAAGACATTAGGCCGCAAGCGATCATCGTGTCGGACCGGAGCGACAAGATTTTTTTCCCGACGTTCCGCGTAGCGACGCCGGTCCCATCGTTTGACCTGTTGCGCCCGCTCGTCACCAACGCCCCAATCCCGACGATGCTGTATGCAACGACGCTCAACCAAACGCAAACGGCGCAATGGGAAGCGGGTGGTATTGGGTTGCAACCCATCTTCAATTCGGAAAACGAGACGCTGTACCAGATGCTGCCGACAAGTACCTCCACTTCACCATGACGCTCCCACGACCATTGGTTATCGCCTTGTGCGCCGTGCCATGGGTCGTGGCGCTCGGAGCTTTTTTATTGCTGTTCATCGTGCGTTACCCGGTCTCAGGGATCTTTGTAGCTACAACGGTCGTTGACGGCAAGAGTGCCTGGATCAATCCATTCTTGCCGGCGGAACGCGCGTCAACTCCTGGATTACAGCCCGATGGTTGGACAGGCCAGCGTATGACGGATGATCCAACGTATTTCACTGCGCGGGTTCCTGGCCCGTACCAATCCGTCGACGTGACCCTTGAATACCGTCCAATCCACCAGCCGTTGCTTGAATTCGGCATGGTGCTGGATCCGCAGGGGAATGATCTGGCGTTACAGCCGCTGTATTCCTCACAGCTCAATCCCGCACAATGGACGCGTGAGAGCGTTGGAAGTGTCACGGGATATGTGCGCAACGGCGTATTGCCATCACGCCTCACGTCTACAGATCCGACGGGAATCGAAACATGGGACGCGTCTGCGACGATGCCATTGCTGGCGGATCCGGCGGGCGCAGCCGTCTCTACGCCAGTTTCATTACGCGGTTCGCATGATTTTTATCTTGTCCCGGCGGGTGGCGCGATCCATGCCACGTTTACGTTGCAAGCCGCAAACCGCACGACCGGGAGTGATATCGCAGTGTTCCGCATTTTCCGTGGCACAGACGAAATTTCGCGCGAGGCGTTTGCGGCAAATGGCACACGCGACGCGCGCATGGACCAGACCATGCAACACACGATTGATGTGCCGAATGCTTCGCCTGGCGTGTATCGCATTTCGTTCGTGGCGGATGACGACGTGTTCATCCGTAACGTCGACACGACAAGCAAACAGTGGGTCGTCGGCCCACGCCTCTATTTCGGCGATACCGTCGGCTATTCAACGACGACGTTCCCTGGCGTCGCGTTGACCAACTCGCGCCATATCGTGGCCGAAACATTCCACGACGAAGGGTTGCAAAAGGTCACGTTCGGTGCGGTGTCCGCGAACGTCAGTGCAACCCATGTCGCGACGCGTTTGGATCGCACAGATAGCCAAGCCGCTCCCGTCCAGCTTTCTGCGCCGCGTGGCGACGTCGAGATTATCGGCGATGGTTTTTTCGCACTCCGTCCCGACGCATACTTTGACCCGATGCCGCGCCGTTTCACCGACGCAACGGTCGTTGACCAGGAGCAGGTGCAAGCCGTCATCACAGATTACACGCAACCGCAGTCGTTGGGTGATGGGTGGTATAAATCTACCTTCACGTTCCCCTTGGACCAGACGCTCGACCATTTGCGTTTCGTATTGTCGGCGCCTGGCATCGCGTCGCGAGATGGTGCTGTTGATGTCCGCCGCATCACGCTGGCGTACCACCGGCCTACGTCCGGATTTTCCGATTGGTTCCACATCATTCGGCAAGAGCTGGCTAATGCTTGGCATCGCCTATGAGCCTGAAAGATTTTTTGCGCCATTTCATCGTCAACGCCACGCTCGCGCTTGGTGCGTGGTATGCGGCTGCGTTGGCGCTTGAGCGCATTGTCCCGGGTTTCGTCTCGCCGTTCGTGAATTTGCCGGGTATCGGATTGGTGTTGCTTGCCTTCGCTGTGCTTTCGCTTGCCGTCGTGCCGCGACAAGGGTCACGCTTCAGCGCCGTCGTTTCCCTGGTCTTGCTCGCAATCATCTTGGGATTTGCTTGCCTCTTTTTATGGTCACGGATCAACGGCCTTGGCGGTCTCGGTTTGTTGCTCGGTGCGGCGTCCGCCCTTGGCGCGATCTTGCTCTGCATCTCATTCTGGCCGAAGGCCGATGAGTCGTGATAGGGTAATGGCCTATGGATAATTGCTTGTTCTGCAAGATCGTCGCCAAAGAATTCGCCTCAACGCCGGTCTATGAAGACGACGCCGTCTATGCCTTCCTCGACATCAACCCGGTGAATCCGGGCCATACGTTGGTGGTGCCGAAGATCCACTATTCGGGTTTCATTGATGCGGACGAAGAGACGCTGTCGCGTTTGATCAGCGCGATGCAGAAAGTCGCGCGCGCGATTGTCGTCGCCTTTGGGGCAGATGGTTTTAACCTGGAAGAAAATAACGGCGAGATTGCCGGACAATTGATCCCGCATTTGCATTTCCATGTGGTGCCGCGTTTGTCGGATGATGGGCTGAAGCACTGGCCAGGCAAACCATACGCGGAAGGCGAGGCGGAGGTGGTAGCAGAAAAAATTCGGGAAGCGCTTTGAGACCACTCCTAGGCCAGTTCCGCCGTCGGCTGTTCGACGAATTTCCATTTCCACATGTATTTTGCCCAGCTCGCGATGTGCGCACGTGTTGCGCGGGTTTTCAGGATGTTCAGAACGGGATTCTTGATCTTGGCGGAGGCGCGCCCGTACGCATGTTGCAGCGTGAGGTGCGGCGCGTAGACAACCTTCATGCCGGAGTGCCAGGCGCGGCGGCACAGGTCGATGTCCTCAAAATACAGCCAGAAACGGTCGTCAAAACCGCCCAGGTCTTTCCAGACGTTGTTCGGCAGGAACATGGCAGAACCTTGGACCCAATCGACCGGGCGTTCGGTTGACTGGTCAAAATCATGCATCAAAAAATATTTGGTGTAGTTTTTTCCCCAGTTCGTCGAACCGAGCGCCGAACGCTGCACGAGCGGCTGGTACCACGTGGGGAAACGGCGGCAGGTGTCTTGGCGCGAACCGTCGAAGTTGGAGATACGCGGTGCAACGATCCCGACGTCGGGATGCGATTCAATGTATTGGATGAGCTTGTCCAAAATGTCTGGGTCGGTGAGGCGCGTGTCGGGGTTCAGGATGAAATAGTAATTTGCATCAACTTGCTGCGCGCCAAAATTCGTCGAGCGTCCCATGCCATGGTTTTCCTCGCGACGGATGTACGTCGCTTGCGGCAACAGGCGTGCCACCATTTCGTCCGCCTTCTGTGTCGGCGAAGCGTTGTCGACGACCACGACGCGGACGTTCTTTTGCGTGTGCCGGAGTGCTTCGGCGAGCGACGACAAGCACTCCTCGTGGAGGTTGTTGTAGGTCACGGTGACCACGCAGATATCTGCGCGATCAGTAGATGCCTTCGCGTTCGGCGAAATATTCATTGGCGCGTTTAAGATCCTGGAACGTCCCGGCATCAAACCAGCGGCCGAGGATGGGTTTGGCGATGAGCTTGCCGCGCTTGCGGTACTCGTCGTTGACTTCGGCGATTTCGAGTTCCCCACGGCCTGACGGTTTCAGGGTCGAGATGATCTCGAAGACTTCGGGATCGTACACGTAGAGTCCGAGCTGGGCGAATTTGGATTTGGGGTTGGCGGGTTTTTCCTCGATCGACAGCACGTTGCCGTTGGCATCGACCTCGACCACGCCGTATTGCTGCGGGTTGGCGACTTCCTTGTAGAACGTCATCGAGCCGTCGCGGAATTGGTTGAGGTGGGGGCCGACGTTTTCTTCAAAAATGTTATCTCCAAGATGGACGACGCAGTTGTCCGAACCGACGAAATCTTTGGCCATGCCGACGGCTTGTGCGATGCCGCCTGCTTGGTCCTGGATGCGGTAGGTGATATGGCAGCCGAACTTCGATCCGGAGCCGAGGAGTTTCACGAACGAATGCGCATGTTCCGGGCCGGTCGTCAGCAAGATGTTCTTGACTCCCGCGTCGAGCAACGTTTGCAACGGGTACAAGATCATCGGCTTGTTGTAGATGGGCAGCAGGTGCTTGTTGGTGACAGACGTCAACGGCAACAAACGCGTGCCGCTGCCGCCGGCCGTGATCACGCCTTTCATCTCGCGCTTTTTGGGTTTGGTGAAATTGATCGTCGGCACGTTTTGCGGATTCCGCTTGGCGGCCGCGTATTTGACCATCGTGTCGTGCAGTGCCACGTCGATCGGGCGCAGGCGGATGCCGAGTTCTTCCAAGCGCGGGGATTGCAGGATGCAATTCGAGCGTCCTTTCACCGCCAAGCCGCGCCGCACGAGTTCGTCGTTCTCGATCCATTCGTTGGTGTGGTTGGGGTCGACGTACTGTTTGTAGAGCTCGAGCAAATCGCGATGGCGCATGATGCCGGGATTGACCATGTGGAACACGCCGACGCCGCGCTTTTCGATGAGCTGGCGGCAGCCGTACACGAGGTCGTCCAGCACGGTGACGCTGTTCTCGACGTCGATCACGCTCTTGTAGCTCGCGAGCTTGTCGATCAGGTTGCGCGAGTTGGGGACGTGGTCGATCGGCATGCGCAAGCGCGCGACCGCGGTGTTCGGCAGGCGCGACAACATCAAGTCCGCCGAGTATTTGGAACGCGAGTAGAACGATGTCGGGTTGGCGAAATCTTCTTCGCGCCAACCACGCGGGTCAGGCGACGGGCCATAGAAAATGCAGCCGGAACCGAGGTGTAGCAAGTAGACGTTTTCTTTTTGGCAGGCTTCGGCCAGGATCAAGGGTCCGATCACGTTACCGCGGAAGGTTTCCGTTTGATGGGACTCGCACCAGTCGACGTTGGGTTTGCCTGTGCGCCCGGCGCAGTTCACGACGGCATCCGGCCGGTAGGCTTGGATCTCTTTCAGCACGGCGTCCAGGTCATCGATGCGGACATCCGAAAGCACGGCGTCCGGCCAGGCGTCCGCCAAGCGGTTTCCGACGTATCCTTTGCCAAAAATGAGGATTTTCATAAATGTGTTATAGCAGCAAATCGGGAAGAAAAATGGCTAGTTTGTCAAGAGTGGCCGCCACCAACCTTCGTTGGCCTGGAACCATTCGACCGTGAGTTTCAAACCATCATCAAACGGGACTGTCGCTTCCCATCCGAGCTGGCTTTTTGCCTTCTGGTCGTTGATCGAATAGCGACGGTCGTGGCCTTTGCGGTCTTCAACGTATTTCAGTAGCGATTCCGGTTTGCCGACGAGCGCCAAGATGCGTTTCGCGACATCAATGTTGGCTTCTTCGGAATAGCCGCCAAGGCAATATGTTTCACCGACTGTGCCGCGTTCCAAAATCGCCTCGATGCCGCGGCAATGGTCGTCAACGTGGATCCAGTCGCGGACGTACAACCCGTCGCCGTAGATCGGCAGGGGAATGTCGCGCATGGCGTTGACGATCATGAGCGGGATGAATTTTTCCGGATAATGGTACGGGCCGTAATTGTTCGAGCAGTTTGAAATCGTGATCGGCAATTGGTGCGTGTGGAAATACGCGCGGACAAGGTGGTCGGATGCGGCTTTGGATGCAGAGTACGGGCTGCGCGGCGCGTATGGCGTCTGCTCGTGGAAATTATCTTCCGTATCGAGCGCAAGCGCGCCGAAGACTTCATCGGTCGAGACATGATGGAAGCGTTTTATCTGATCGCCTCGGCGCAAGGCTTCATCCAACAAGGTGTGCGTCCCGATGACATTCGTACGGACGAAAACGCCGCTGCCATCAATCGAGCGGTCAACGTGTGATTCGGCGGCAAAATGCACGACCACATCAACGCCTTCCATCGCGTCATGCACAGCGATAGGATCACAAATGTCGCCCTTGATGAATTGGTGGCGTTGTGGGTCGAGGCCGTCGAGGTTGGCAAGATTGCCCGCGTACGTCAGGGCATCGAGGTTCACGATCGAATCTTCAGGATGTGTGGTGAGCCAATATCGGACAAAGTTTGACCCGATGAAGCCCGCACCGCCGGTGACCAGGATTTTCATGGTTTTCTTTACGATTCTGGGGGCAATTGCTACCGTCCAGGTTCATCAGACCTTAGCAGCCTATGGATGCCCTGACAACCCCCGAACCGCGCCTCAAACTTCTCTCTCGCAACACCTCCGAAACGGCCGATTTGGCCGTGATTATCGTCAGTTGGAACGTCAAAGACCTGCTCTTGCAGAACCTCGACGCGATCCGCCAAAGCATTGGTTCTATTTCTGTTCGCGTCATCGTTGTCGATAATGCGTCAAAAGATGGTTCAGCCGAAGCGCTGAAAGATGCGCAAGATGTCGAACTGGTCGCGAACACGTCAAACCTTGGGTTCGCGAAAGCCGTGAACCAGGGGATCAAGATCGGCAACGCACGACACATGTTGTTGTTGAATCCGGATATGAAAGTGTCGCAAGACGCATTCGCGAAAACGGTCGCGTATTTGGATGCGCATCCGGACGTCGGGGTGCTTGGCGGGAAATTGCTGAATGCCGATGGTTCCGTCCTCCCGTCCGTCCGGCGTTTGCCCGATGTGTGTTCGCAGCTCGCGGTGCTGTTGAAATTGCCGCATCTCTTTTCGCATATCCTCGACCAGTATTTGTTTACGGATTTCGATTACACGAAGGAACAAGATGCGCCATCCGTGCGCGGCTCGTACTTTGCGATGTCGAAGAACGCGCTTGCGAAGCTTGGCGGCCTTGATGAGCGCTTTTTCATCTGGTTCGAAGAAGTCGATTACTGTACGCAAACGTTGAAGGCGGGAATGAAAGTCGGGTATGCGCCGAGCATCGTGGCGCAGGATTTTATCGGACGGAGTTTTGCGCAGCGCACGTCGTACTGGAAGCAAGTGCAGTTTTCAAAATCGATGGCGCAGTATTTTTCTAAATGGCAACCAAGTGTCGCGTGGCTGGTGTGGATGGTCCGTCCGTTGCCGATTGCAGCGGCATGGCTTATGGATAAGCTGTCGTGATATGGAACGCGTCGCCGTCCAAGTCATTCTGTATAAAGGTTCGAAATATTTGCCGATGTTGTTGCGTAGTTTGCGCGAGCAGACGACGACGGATTGGAAGTTATATGTTTGTGAGAACACGGTCGATCCTGCCGAAGCGGCAAGCGCGCAACGACTTTTAGAAGAAAGTGGCATTGCGCACCATCTCTACATCGCGCCGGAAAACCTTGGGTTCGCAGGAGGGCATAACGCGTTGTATCGTTTGCACGACGCGGAGTTCATGTTGGCGCTGAACCAAGACGCATATCTCGAACCGGAATACATTGAAGCCTGCATAAAACGTTTTGATGCGGGACTGGCATGTGCAAGCGTTTCTGGATTGATTTATCGCTGGACGGTTGACCCGTCTGTCCGTGAAGCGTTGACCGATGTGACGCCGATCGACACGGCCGGGCTTGAGTACCATTGCCTCGCCGATATCGTTGACCGTTTTGCCGGAGTCGCACGAGGAGCGGTGAAAGACAGGATCGCACATGCGCAAGAAGTCTTCGGTGTGTCGGGCGCGATTGCGATGTACCGTCGTTCATCTGTCATCGTGACATTGCCGGAACAGCTGCCGTTTGATCCAAGCTTTTTCATGTACAAGGAAGATGTTGATTTGGCGATCCGTTTGCGCCGCAAGGGATTCACGGCCTGGTTCGAGCCAGCTGCCATCGCGTTCCACGAGCGGGGATTGAAAGCGTCGGGCAGCGGTTTGATGGACCGCATCCGCGAAGAACGCGAGCGGCCGGAACGTTTGCGCATCATGTCGTATCGCAACCAATGGATGGTCTACGTGTACCATTGGAGTTTCGCGTTAGGTTTTGGTGATATTGCCCATACGAAATTACATGAGATCCGTCGGGGAATGCTCGTCTTGCTCGCGTCACCGATTGTCTTTTTTTCTGCCTGGTGGAAGATCGTCACGAGCCTGCCTGCGGCATTCAAGCGCCGTGCGGAATTCCGTCGGCTTGGCTTGCGTAATATCAAACTCGCATGAACTCGTATCCGAAAGTCGGTATCATCTATCTCACGTATCCCTACGCCAAATGGGAGCACGACATCAACGGGTGCTTGGCGTCGCTTGAAAAGATCAACTATCCCAAAGACCGCTTGGAACTGATTTGCGTCGAATCGAAAGGAAAAATCCCGCCACTCAAACCTTGGTTCGACGAGAAGTGGATGCCGAAGTCGGGGAAAGAGTTGCCGCGCATCACATATGTCTTGAAAGACGAATGGATCGGTTTCTCCGGCAATAACAATCTTGGTTTCGCCAAAGCCAAAGAACTTGGGTGTGATTACGTGCACCTCACGAACGAAGACACGGACGTCGACCCTGATTATATTTTGCGGGCCGTCGAGCGGGCGGAAAAAGACCCGAAGGTCGCATATGTGCAATCGCTGCTCTTGCTCGGCGAAGAGCGCGATAAGGTGAACAGCAGCGGAAATTCACTGCATTACCTTGGCTTCGGCTATTCACGCGGCTACAAGTGGACAAAAGAAAAAGCGTTGGCGGATTTGGAAGAGGAACGCAAGACGAACCCGGATTTGGAAATCGGTTACGCATCTGGCGCTGGCGTGCTCGGACGCGTGAGCGCGATCGATGAGATCGGGATGTTGTTTGACGAGAAGTTTTTTTCGTACCACGAAGACACGGATGCGACGCTGCAGGCACGCGTGCGCGGTTGGAAGACCGTCATCGAGCCGACATCCATCATTTGGCACTATTACGAATTCGGGAAAAGCCGCATCAATTATTATTGGATGGAACGGAACCGGTATGTGTTGATGTTCAGCTATTACCGCTGGTGGACGCTGGTCGTGCTGTTCCCGATTCTGTCCGTGATGGACCTCGCGATCCTGGTATTCTCGATCAAGGGCAAATGGGCGGACATGAAATGGAAAGTCTACCAAGATTGGTTCTCTGCGGATTTTTGGAAATGGATCGGCGAACGGAGGAAGAAGATCCAATCGGAACGGAAAATTTCGGATCGGGAATTGCTGCGTAATTGCGTAGCCTCGATTGAGTTCCAGGAAGATTCGATCAAGAATCCGGTGCTGACATATGTCGGCAATCCTGTGTTGCGCGCGTATTGGTGGGTCGCGCAGCGGATCATCTGAGCCTTTACAAGTTTGCTTGGATCGGCTATACGTAGCCTACGGCAATTGTGCTGTGGAGGGTTTTGACAATGGCAGACTCACGGGTCTCTGATACGGCCTTGGCCGCAAGTGATCCTGCGCGTGAAGGCGAGCTGTACGACCGCATGGAAGAGCTCCGGCGTCGGAGGCCGCCGATGATCCTTTCCGCTCCGTCCTACGAGTCGGAACGCAAGACGGAAATCGCGCGTGCGGTGCAGGCGATCGGCGGCATCCTGGGTGTCATCAGCGCGCACAGCGACGTGATGAAGGGGGATGCTGGGCATGGCCCTGGCCACTGGTGCCGCGACTTCGCGCACTCCTTGCGCCTTGCGCACGACCCCGAAATCCCGTCGTTCGCCGTGTTCACGGGGATGTTGGCGGGGACGCTGCACGACATCGGGACGTTGTTCGTGGACCGGTATGCGGACCGCGAGCGTGCGGTCCGTCACGCGGAAGTCGGTGCGCTCATCATCCGTGATGCGGCGCGCGAGGCTGGCGTCATGACCGACGCCGAAGCCGACGCCGTCGCGTATGGGATCGCGGCACACACGCACTACCTGCAAGAGCAGAAGGTGCGCTGCAAGGACGGCGTCGAGCGCATGGTCAAGCCGTTCCCCGACACTGTGGAAGGCAAGCCTGTCCCCGAAGTCTGGTTTCCGCGCTGGGCCGACCGGCTCGACTGCAACGGTCCGTGCTTCGTCGGGCGCCATTACCTGACGGTCCATCGCGACCACCACGACTTCGGCAAGGAAGGTTTCTACGCCGTGTCGTTCGCGGACCACCTCCAGCTGCGCAACCGCACGCCGGAGGAGATCAAGGCGGCGCAAGGCAAGCCGCCGCGCAGCATGCTCGAACATTGCAAGATGTTCGGGGATTCGCAGACGAACGCATCGCCCTACGGCGTGCACGACCACGGGTTGATGCGCGCCTTGCGTGATGAGTACCGCGCCTCGCTCGACCACATCCTCCAGCGTGTGGTGCATCCGACTGACGTCCGGCTCGACCGTGTGTTCGAGGCTTGGACCATCTTCCTCGGCACGAACATCGAGCCGAGCACGCTGGGACGTGTGGCTGCGGTGGAGCTGTCGTTGGGCTTCGCCCGGCTCGAGCCGGCGGTCCAGCGCGCGTGGGCCTGCGGATTCCGCGCGACCATGACCGAGTACCTCGCGTGGTCCGACCGGATGCTGGCGTTCCTCAACGGCTTGCCGGCCAGCCATTTGTCCCTTCCGGGCTTGTTCCCGGACATCCGCCAGGTGATCGCGCCGGACCCGGCGTGGCTCGCCGTCCTCACTGCATGAACCTCACTGCATGAACACGCGGCCCGATCGAAACTGATCGGGCCGCTTTTGTTTTTATTACAAATACAA
>JBAQQZ010000042.1:0-5651 GCA_049295615.1 Patescibacteria group bacterium | reverse complement strand
CCGAAGGACCTTCAAAATGGCTGCACACGCCTCGCTAGTCGTTCCAACGTGAAGATCCCTCGTCGCTCCGACTTCCCTCGGGATGACAGTTTTTTATTCCGATTTTTTTATACTCCAATTTCTTTCTTCACCATCTCTTCTGCCGTCACCGGGTTCGCTTTGCCTTCTGTCGCTTTCATCACGCCGCCGACGAACCATTTGATGACGCCTTCTTTGCCGGCTTTGACTTGCGCGGCCTGGTCCGGGTTTTCACGCACGATGCGTTGGATGATCTCTTGGAGCGCACCGGCGTCCATGTTTTGGCCGAGGTTGTGTTCTTCCATCAGGTGCGACGGATCTTGGCCGGTCTCGACCATCATCACGAGGAGTTTTTGTGCGTTCGAGCTGTTGATGGCACCGTCGTTGATGAGGTGCAGGAACTCGGCAAAATCTTCGGCTTCGAGTTTGAGGTCGTTGATCGTCATGTTTTTCTCGGCCAGGATTCCCGCGAGCTTGGTCGTCAGCCAACCTCCGGCAAGTTTGGCGAATTTCTTTTTCTTGTCGTTCAGTAATTCGCTGCCGCTTTTGCCGGTCGAATCCGTTGCTTCGAGCCATGCGCCGAGCTCGCCCATGACGTGTTCGGCGTATTCAGCCCAGCCGTCGTTGGAGGTGAGGAAGGCGACGTCGCTCGGCGAAAACCACCATTCTTCCATCAAACGAGCGCGTTTTTGCGCGGGCAGTTCCGGCAACGTTCCTTTGGTCCGTTCGCGGATGGCGACGAGGTCTTGCGGCGGAAGGTCGGGCTCGGGGAAGTAACGGTAATCGGCGAACGTTTCTTTGGAGCGTTGGTCGAACGTTTGGCCTTTGTTTTCGTCCCAGCCGCGGGTCGCGCCGGTCGGCGGCGTGTTGGCTTCGTAGAGTTTTGTTTGACGCTCGATCTCGTAGGTGATGGCCTTTTCGACGGCGCGGAACGAGTTGAGGTTCTTGATTTCGATCTTGGGGTTGTAGTCGGATTGGAGCGGATGGTTCTCGTCATCAATCGGCAAAAGCGAGACGTTGGCGTCGCAACGCATTTGGCCTTTTTCCATGTCGGCGTCTGATGCGCCGACGGTCTTCAAGATCGCGCGCAGTTCTTGCAGGTAGGCTTTGGCTTCTTGCGGCGTGCGCATGTCGGGTTCGCTCACGATCTCGAGGAGCGGCGTGCCTGCGCGATTGAAGTCGACGAAGCTCGCATCTTCGGTATGCGTGTTTTTTGCCGCGTCTTCTTCGAGGTGCGCACGCGTGATGCCGACCGTGATGTGGTCGCGCGGCGGTTTGCCGTTCGGGATATCGAGTTCGATGGTCCCGCTGACGGCAATCGGCAAATGGAATTGCGAAATCTGGTAGCCCTTCGGCAGGTCAGGATAGAAATAATTCTTCCGGTCGAAGACGGATTGGTCGGGGATGTCGCAACCGAGCGCGAGTCCGGTTTTTACGCCGAGTTCAATCGCTGTTTCATTCAACGCCGGAAGTGCACCAGGCTGCCCCGTGCAGACCGGGCAAATGGCCGTATTCGGCGCGGCATCATCCGACACGTTGGGACAACTGCAAAACATCTTGGACGCTGTTTTGAGTTGGGCGTGGACCTCGAGTCCGATGATCGGGAGAAAGCGCATAACAAGGATAGGTTACGGATCAACGGGCTAAAAAACAAGTCCGCCGCGGCGGACCGGAGTGTTGTCTTTATTGCGTCTTTTTGAGCGCGCGGTAGAGCTTGACCTGGTAGCCGATGATGAGCGGGATGACGGCGGCTTGGATGATGGCTTGGAAGAGCGAGAGCGTGCCTTGGACCATCGGGTCGAGGTCTTGCGCCTGTAGGCTGATGATGAAGTGTGGGCCGGCGAGCAGGCTCAACAGGCCAAACAAAATTTCTACAAGGACCAACAGTCCGAATCCCAAAATGAACATGCCGCCAAACATCCGCCACAACGTCGGCCAAAAACGGCCTTTGACGAGCGCGCGGCTCTTGTTGAGCGCGGCGAGGCCCCGTTCGCCTTCATCAACCAGGAAGAACGTGCTGAACGACAAGACGACGGCAAGATAGATGCCGGGGATGATGACGACGATGAGGCCGCCCATGATGATCAGGATTTCGAGGATGGCGACCCAGACGAGCGGCAATACGAGTTTCCAAGCGGCGATGGTCGTCGTCTTGCTGTACGTCGCTTTTTTGCCTGCTTCGAGCTGCATCACGACTTGGATGGTGCGCACGGCAACCCAGAGGCTCAAGGCCAAAATCCCAAGTTCAGCGGGAAGGTAGATCAATGCAAAAAATGGAGAGACTTTGAGGAGTAGGGCGAGGGCGAATTCCAGCAGGCCGATGTAGAGGAACCAGACTGTGATCTTGAGGGTTTCGTTCCACTGAGTGATGAAAAAATGCCAAGAGTCGCGGAGCAATTGGCCGACGCCTGGGAGTTGTTTGGAAGGCATAATTGGAGACAGGATAGCAGGCCGGGTGAAAAACGGCGAAAAAAAGACCCCCGTCCACGAGATGCGGACGGGGGAGCGGTCACTTCGAGGCCAAGACCCGGCAAAAGGCTTGCCCGGCATGTCCACGGAACCCGAGGGGGATGACGCCTTCCACATGCACCTGGGCCAATCGCGCGGCAGCGAGTGCGCGTGGATGCGCCAGGTGCAGGGCAGCGTCGAACAAGTTGAAGAAGGTGTGCTGGATCGTCGTGGCGACGACCTCGCGGATGCCGGTTTGCACCAGGCCGGCAACAATCAGGCTTGCATCCAGCGAGGGCATGAGGTGCGTCTCGAGGAGCGCGCGTAGCCCTTGCCGCAGTTTATGGCTCGCGACCCGTTCGGGGTTCTGGGGGTCGAGGACGTACGACTCGTTGCGGTAGGGGTCATTCCACAGGCGGTTGCCCGTGACGTTCCGTACCGTGGGCTTGCCCCGGCCGATGATCACCCGTCGGTCTTCGCGTTCTTCCTGGGCTGCCTGTTCGAAGTCTTCGGCGATCTCGAGGAGTGCTGGGATTTGCATCACGACGAGTTGCGTCGCCATGTTCCCGGTCGCGGCGGCAATGATGTTGCGCAGCCCGTCTTCGTCCTTGACCGGACCCAGGACGAATCCCTGTGCCGTCGCGTGTTTGCGCATGAACCCGCTCCACAGCCGAAAGGCTTCGTTGAAGATCTGCGGGTCTTCAGCTGCGAGCGCCTGGATGGCCTGCATGAATGCGAGGCGGGGCTCGGCCGGTTGCGGACCGCCGATCCCATAGAGCGTCCCGTCGGGCGCATGGCGCGCCTGCGGGGCCACGAGGCCGAGATCAACGGCGACCGTCTGCTTCGGCGGCGTCAGTGAACGGCCTTGGCGGTCGCGCTCCGGCTCCTTGTAGAGCTGGATCGCGTAGGCCGTCGGTTTCCGGTCTTCGCTTTTCTGCAACCCAAGGGGCAGCATGCCCTCCTGGAGCAGTTCTTCGAAGGGCCGGATGGTCTGTGCGAACGTATGTCGCGTGACCCGTGCGACGATCGAATAGAAGACGATCGCCGAAGCCGTATTGCCTGCGATTTCACGGAAGTCCGGGGCGATGTCCGTTTCCCGCAGCCGCCAGTCGAGTGCGGCGTTCGCAGCGCGCAGGATGGCTTGCTGGAGCGTCTCGATCGCCATCATGTCGAGCGAGGGGTAGACGATGCACTTGGCTTCGCAGACCCCGTTCAGATCGCTCACGAATTTCGTGGTGACCAGACTCTCGACGAACGGTGCTTTCTCCTGGGCGGCCGCGATCTCCTTCAGCCGGCGCATCCAGGCGATGTCCATGATGAGGGGGCTCACCTCTGGCTCGCCGCTGAAGGCGGCATACGCCTGCTTCAGCTTAGCGTCCAGCTGCTCCTTCGGGAGGCTGGGGGTGAAGGCATAGGGCGCGACGAGCGACGCCATGAACCCTTCAAGCGCCCAGCGGCACTCGATGAGGTTGAATTGGTCGCCACCGAAACGCCCCGCGAAGGCAAGGACAACCTTGTCATACGCAGCGAGCTCCGCCTCAAAGGCAATCAGGATGTGTGCGTGGCGTGATGCGGTCATTGCCTGTCCTTTCAAAGGTGCATCCCGAACCATTCGGGACAGCAAAACGTATCAAAAAACCGCCGGTTTGTCAACCGGCGGCTATACGCGTGAAGCGATACCTTCGAGGAGTTGCCGCATCGCCATGGCCACCTCGTCTTTGGATTTGGCGCCGTCGATCAGGCGGATTTGCGTGCCACGAGACGTATAGGCGTCCGTCACTTCGGGCAAGGTGTAGCGCGCGGCGAGCGCCGTTTGGAAGTCGACGGACGAGAACCGGTCGTTGTCCTGTTTGTCCGTCCGTTGCGCCAACCGTTGCTGTGCAATCGTGGCATCGAGACTCAAGAAGACGAACACGTCGGGCACGCGCTCCAGCGCAATTTTGTTGCCGGGGAGTTCGAGCAGTTCGGAAACCGTGACCGGCACGTTCTCCTCTGCGCTTTGGTGCGGTTGGTAGGCGAGCGAGCTCAAGAGCCCGCGGTCTTGGATGACCCAACCATTCGGTTTTGCCGCGAGAAACGGCAGGACGACGCGGCGGTATTGCACGCCGCGGTCGAGCGCGAACGCATGGGCCGTGAAGCGTGTGTCGTAGGGCGCGTTCGCCTGGATGATTTCATTCCGGATGACATCGCCGATGCCGGCGTGCGTGGGTTCGGCGGTGAACAGAACGTCCGAGTCCTGCACTTCCTCAAACGTCGGCAAACGTTTTTCGCGTTTGCAGAACTCGATCGTGTTGAAGGCCTTGAGACCGCGTCCTTCGACCCATTCGCGCGCCGTCGAGAGCAGCGTGGATTTCCCCGCGCCGTCGATGCCGTCGATCTGGATGAAGTGGCCGTGTGGCATAGCCCAAGGTTAGCGCTGGCGTTCGTACGTGACAAACGCGAAGCCGTTGTGCTGCTCCCGCGCGATTTCCTGCCACGGAGGAGTCTCGATGGCCGGGAAGAACGCATCACCGTCGACCACCTGGTCGACTTCGGTGATCTCGAGCCGGTCGGCGTTGCCGATCGTCTGCGTGTAGATCTCGGCTCCGCCAATCACCACGACGTTGTCACCAGCATGCCAGGTCAGCGCTTCGATGACCGAGGGGTACGTCTTGACCCCTTCAGGCACGGCATAGCCGGCCTGCCGCGTGACGACGACGTTGGTGCGGTCGGGCAGCGGGCGGAATTTCTCCGGGATGGATTCCCAGGTCTTGCGTCCCATGATGACGACCTTGCCGACCGTCAGCTGGCGGAAGTGCTTGAGGTCTTCCGGGATGCGCCAGGGGAGCGTGCCGTCTTTTCCGATGCAGCCGTTCTTGGAGACTGCGGCGATGAGCGTGAGCATGGGGTTCCTCCTAGACCGCGATTGGGAAGTCGATCTTCGGGTCGGGGTCGTAGCCTTCGATCGTCGTCTGCTCATAGGTCCAGTCGAAGATCGAGGTAAAATTGTCCGTCTTGATCCGCGGCAGGGCTTTCGGCGTCCGCGTGAGCTGTTCCTTGGCGCCCTCCACGTGGTTCACGTAGATGTGCGTGTCGGCCAAGAAACCGATGAGTTTGCCTTCCTGCAAGTTCGCTTCCTTGGCGAGCAGGTGCAGGAGTACCGCGTAGCTCGCGATGTTGAACGGCAGGCCGAGCATGGTGTCGAC
>JBAQQZ010000041.1:0-2473 GCA_049295615.1 Patescibacteria group bacterium | reverse complement strand
GGTCACCGCCGCGGGGGTGAGTTCGCGCATCGAGACTTCGCGGTCGTTCGGCACCACCTTGGCCCAGCGATTCGCGGCCGCCAGCATGCCGTGGATCTCGTCGAGCGGCACATCCTTGGTGAGCTTGATGGTCAGCGCCTGGCTGTGACAACGCATCGCGCCGATGCGCACGCACAGGCCGTCGATCGGGATCGGCCGGGACTCGCGCCCGAGAATCTTGTTGGTCTCGGCCTGGCCTTTCCACTCCTCCTTGCTCTGGCCGTTCTCGAGCTGCTTGTCGATCCACGGAATCAGGCTGCCGGCGAGCGGCGCGCCGAAGTACTGCTTCGGGAAACCTTCCGAGCGGATGGTATCGGCCACGGTCTTGTCGATGTCGAGAATCGCCGCGGCCGGATCGTCGAGCTTGGCCTTCACCGAGGCGTGAATAGCCCCCATCTGCTTGATCAGTTCGCGCATGTTCTGCGCGCCGGCACCGGACGCGGCCTGGTAGGTCATCGAGGTCATCCATTCGATCAGGCCCTTCTGAAACAACCCGCCGAGACCGATCAGCATCAGCGATACCGTGCAGTTGCCGCCGATGTAGTTCTTCACGCCGTTCTTCAGGCCGTCCCTGATCACATCCATGTTGACCGGGTCGAGCACGATGATGGCATTCTTGTCCATGCGCAGCGTCGAGGCGGCATCTATCCAATACCCCTTCCAACCGGCGGCCCTTAGCATCGGATGGACCTCGCTCGTATAGTCGCCGCCCTGGCAGGAAATGATAGCGTCCATCTGCTTCAGTTCGTCGACGCTCCTGGCATCCTTGAGCGGCGGCACGTCCTTGCCGATCGCCGGACCCTTGCCGCCCACGTTCGAGGTCGTGAAAAAGACCGGCTCGATGTGATCGAAATCCCGCTCTTCCCGCATGCGGCCCATGAGCACCGAACCCACCATGCCGCGCCAACCGATAAGTCCAACTCGCTTCATCCCTTCACCTTTTTCGCAAAAAGTTCTAAGTTGTAAATTATTAGTGCTGAGTTGAGGAGCGCGCTTTGCGCGCAACATTAACTAAACACTTATCACAAATCACTAGTGTCCGGACGTTAATCGAACAAATTCAACTGATTAGCCGAAAGGGCCTGAATGTCATCGGTGATGATATTGTTAAGTAGCTGATCCAATGGGATTCTCTCGAACATGGTCAGGCTCAAGATCTGTAGTATTTCATAGAGGCTCGCCGAGAGGTTGAGCCGCTTTTTGACGATGGCGACGAGCACGTAGACCGAGACCGCGATCCAGATTTGGGTTTTGACAGCGTTCTCCGAGGTGCCGAAAAAGGCTTTGATACGAAGATGCTGCTTGATCCATTTGAAAAACAACTCGACCTGCCACCGGCATCGATACAGCTCGGTGATGGTGATCGCCGGAAGCGCGAAGTGGTTGGTCAGGAATACCAGCCGCTTGCCGGTCTTGGGGTCTTTGAATCGGATGCGACGCAGTGGCGTGTCGAAGCCCTGGTGCGAGTAAAAACCGGTGAGCACGATGGTCTGGTCGCAAATCAACCCCGTGCCTCGATCGACCGGATGCGAATAACGGCGCTGGGCCTTGAGGTTGGATTTGGCGCGCGTCACAAAGAAGCTGCCCGCTTGGTGAAGACGATGCAGCCGTTCGAAGTCGATGTAGCCACGGTCCATGACGTAGAAGGCGCCGGGCTCGGGCAGCAACAGGTCGAGAACATTGACGTCGTGCAATTTGCCGTCGCTGATGTGCAGGAACGTGGGGATGTTGCCGCGCAGGTCCAAGAGCGTGTGCAGCTTGATGGCCGCCTTGGTCGAGCGAAACGGGGCCCAAGGAAACACCGACAGGCACAGGTCGATGGTGCTGGCATCGAGCGCGTAGACCGTTTCCTTCAGATCGACGCCAAACGGCTCCCCGGTATAAAGACGACGGGCGATTCCAATGAGCGACTGGGCAAACTCGGCGTAGAGGCGCCAGTCGCGCACTTCGTTGGCATCGGCCAGCGTGCTGCGCGAAACCCGGCTCCTGATGCCCATGTGGTACAGTTTGCCTGCCTGGGCGCGCAGGCAGGCTTCGATGTCGCGCAAGCTCTCTCGATAGGTCAGTTGGGCAAAGGCCATGCAAAGATAGTGCTCGAGGCAGGAAAAGCTCTTGACCTTGTGCTCTCCGCCATAGCGCGCCACGCAACGGCGAAACGTCGTCAACGGCAAATGCTGCGTGATCTGCGCGAATACCAACTTGCCCACGTTCATCAAGGCCCCCTGCGAGTGAGTTCCTCGCAGGATCGCAGATCGACGCGGCGTACTTCAAATCGAGACCAAGAAAAATCATGAGTTATCTATTTCAGATCAACCAATTGGCGCATTTCGGCAGCTCAACGTCCGGACAGCAGTGAGTAAGGGTAATAAAGAAGGTAATAACTTATGAACGCAACCGCATCCATCGTTCCCAAGGTCTGGAGTTTCTGCACCAC
>JBAQQZ010000040.1:0-2019 GCA_049295615.1 Patescibacteria group bacterium | reverse complement strand
GTTGAACTCCGTCTCACAATGCTGCTCCAGCGTCTCGCCAACCATTTTGGTGGACAGGCGAGCCTTCATGTCGCGCAGGCGCTCTATTGCATCATCGCGATCTTTGATCTGCGTCTCGTATTTGTCTTTGAGCGATTTCTCTGCGAGTTGTTTTTCAAGCTCAGCCCGCGCCAGGCCATTCTTCAACTCGTCGCGTTCCCGCTCGACCCCATTCACCGCCTCGGTGATCGCCAGCTTTCGCATAACGTCGGTGGAATCCAGCTTTGCCTTCAACCCTTGGATTTCGGCGTCCTTATCCGCTGCGGCTTTCTGTAGCCCGTTGGCGAGCTTCGCCTCGGCCAGTTCTGCCGCAGCTATTCTGTCGCGCATGGCCTGCTGAAGTTCGTTGGCGAGTGTGTCACGCTCCTTTTGCACGGCACTCAGGGCCTCGGTGATGGCTAGTTTGCGCGCAACCTCAGCCGCATCAAGCCTGGCTTTTAGTTCCTGGATTTCTCCACCAACTTTGGCCTGCGCAAGCTCGACGGCATTGCGCTTGTCTTGCTCGGCCAATTCAAGGCGTTCATGCAACTGCTGCTCGAACGCGCTATCGCGAACTTGCTTCAAGATATCTGCGTACCCCGCCTCGTCGATTTTGAATGCTTTGCCACAGTGGGGGCAGATGATTTCATGCATGTCCGTGCGTTCCATTTCTACTGGATATTGCCTAGCTGTTCATTTAACCGAATGAGCTCGTTCGCGAGAGGCTCAATCTCGAACCGCTCGCCAAGCATTTCAAAGGTGCCTGAATCAATGAAGTAGGCGCGAAAGAAATGCAGTGGAACCCCATCTCTCTTTCCTTCGTTGCCAAAGTACTGAGGGAAGATGTGCCCGACGACTCCCTTGGCCAAGTATTTATCAAGCCGTTCGTCAAAGTGTTCCATTGTGTCGCGAAGTGGCTTGCAGACACGCAGCGGATTGTCATCTCGGATAGAAAATTCATTGCGTAACGCTTGTGCGCGGCTCGCATGGATTTGTTGTCCTTCGCGTATTGGCCAAAAGTACCTTGCAACTGCAGCACCTTGCACAACTAGGTTCTGGAGTTCATCCAGGACAGACTGAACGTCCACGTCTGCCTCAGGATCCGGTGTTTCTGCGCTGGCGACATGTTCAAACACGTCATTCAACACGTCGATGGAGCGTACAGCGGATTTCGTGCAGAACGCCATGCTCAACGAGTAAAAAATTCGATAGGGCGGATGAATTCCGTTGTCCATGAACCATTCCATTTCCTTTGTACACCGCTGAGTTGACTTGGGGATTGCAAGGTTCTCAGCCGCACAGAACTCGAAAAAAAGGGGCGTAATGCAGCCAAGCCGCTTTGCTGCAGCGCGTCCTATTTATTCCCCGTTACATTTTTTGCATCGGAGGACAGCAGACACCCAGGCGCTACCTACATTCGCTCGTACGGATAAACATTTTTGAAGTTTCGATTGAGATATGCCCCAACAGAAGCTGCTGTCAGCAAATTTTCAAACTCGTGTTGAGCGACCCCTTTGTAGGCATATAGCGAGGAATCCAAAAACCGAACATAAACCCATTGATTCTCAGCATCGTATCCAACAGCAGCGATGTTGGAAGAACTTACAGACTGCATTTCAGGCATGGACATTTCGTCTCCTTAGTTGAAAGATTGATTTCGCCAGTTTCTGACACTGGTTTCGTAAGTGGCAACGGCTGGGCAGGGATTTGCCCAAAGCTTCGAGGCGACCGGATCTGAACTTTTTGTAGAGCTATTGGACTGAAAAAACTTGATTCGAGAGGGAATGCGAACTGCTTCGCCGCTCACGATTGCCTCGCCAGTACGCAGCCCTGAAAGCACGTCGGCCATTTCGCGTAGCTCATCTTGCATTGCTGATACCACATGGCCCTTGTCACGAGAGTTGGTCATTCTCAAAGCAATGATGGACCCACACTGACTTAGAACTGTCTCATCTAGCTCAGAAGGCCTTTGGGTTACGAGTAGCAGACCAACACCATATT
>JBAQQZ010000039.1:0-7341 GCA_049295615.1 Patescibacteria group bacterium | reverse complement strand
GTGCAGGCGTGGCCGCACGAGCCGCAGTGGGCCTTGGTGTTGGTCACGTTCACCTCGCAACCGTCGGACGCGCTGTGGTTGCAATCCCCGAAATCCGCGTCGCACGACACCTTGCATGAGCCGTTCGAGCAACTCGGCGTGGAATGGGAAGTACTGCACGGTTCACAACTGACCGCAGCGCAGCCGAAGTCGGGATCGGACTTCTGGACGCACGACTGGCTGCACAGCTTTTGGCTGTCATCGCACCCTCCTCCGGAACCCCCGCCACCGACGGAAGTCGAAGACGATGCGCCGCCGTTGCCACCCGTCGAAGATGTGGATGACGTGGAGGTGGACGACGTTGAAGCCGTGCTGCCCCCCTGACCACCTTGGCCGCCCGTCGAGGACGTTTTGCCTCCCGTGGCAGACTCTGAAGAGTCTCCTCCACCCGTGGCAGAACCCGCCACGAACGGCGGACCGCAGCTCACAACGGCTGCACACGCCCCGCCAATGAGCGTGAAAAGCGTGGCTCGCGCCATGTGATACGTATTCATCCTTCATGCTCCTGGTGCGTTTTGCACCGGTTGTGCGCCGTTTCCTGCGCCATTTTTTATGGGAAAGTCCGTTTTGTTTTAGTTCCTAAAGCTATCATAAAACAGACAATCCGTCAATGCACGTCCATAACAAAAAAACCGCCCGCCGATATGGAAATCGGGGGCGGTCGAGAACGCGGGAGAAACCCGCAATCACGGCGCGAACTTCACGTCGAGGACGTGCGTGCCTGCATCCAGGATAAAGGACAGGCAGTTGGGGCCGGAAGACAGCACGCCGTTCACGGCAGACCCGCACTCGACACCAGCCTTGTAGCCGATAATGGTGCCTTGGCAGGCCGTGGCGGTGCAAGCGAAGGTGCCGGCGACCGTGGCGCTGAACTGGGTATTGCCGGAATGGATCCCAGCCATGGCCAGGATCGTGTCGGTCGGGGCCGGAGTCCCCAGGTCGCACAGGACGAACGGTTCGCCCATGACCTGGTTGATGCAGCCGGAGCTGTTGTCGAAGGGGTCGGGATCCTGGTTGATCCCGCCGCGGAGACCGACGTAGCCGAGATTGGGGTCTGCCGGGCCGGTGTAGAGCCAGCACAGGAAGTCACCCGTCAGATTGGGCAACGCGCCGCAGGGCGTAATGCAAGCGCTTGCCGTGCACGCGTCGTGGGCGTTCGTGCAGGCGTGGCCGCACGAGCCGCAGTGGGCCTTGGTGTTGGTGACGTTCACCTCGCAACCGTCGGAGGGGTCAGTGTTGCAATCCTTGAACCCGGTGGCACACGTGCCGACAGCACACGCCCCGTTCACGCAGCTCTGCGTCGTGTTTGCGAGGTTGCAGGCCTTGCCACACGATCCGCAATGGCCGGCGTCCGTCTTGATGTCGACCTCGCACCCGTCGGTCGGACTGCCATTGCAGTCCATGTAGTCGGCGACGCATTGGCCGACCGCGCACGCCTCGTTGGCACACGCTTGCGTTTGGACGTGAGGCAAGCTGCATGCGGAACCGCACGTGACGGCGTCGCATCCATGGGCCGGGTCATCTTCGGCGACGCATTGGCCGCTGCAACGCTTTTCGAGCGTCGGGCATCCTCCGCCGGTGCCGGTCGAAGAGCTCGTGGAAGAACTCGTGACCGACGTCGTCGTTGAGGCGATGCTTGAGGTCACGCTGGACGTCTGCGAACTGGTAGATGCGACAGAACTCGACGAAGTCGCCGTGCCGCCCTCACCTCCCGCTCCGCCAGGACCAGCCCCACCGACATCACCACCACCTGCAGACGTGGACGTCGACGTAGAACTACTTGGGCCACCGCCAACAGACGAGCTAGGACCCATCGAAGCCGTGCTCGATGAGGTGGACGTGGCCGTGGAATGGGATGACGTGGCGGAAGAACTTCCCGTCGCACTTTGCGACGTCGTCGTACCGTCGTTCCCGCCTGCACTGGCTCCGGTTCCGCTACCGCCGGCGCCGCCGGTTCCGCTGCTGGGAGCCGCGACGAACTCCGCGCCGCAAGCGCACAAGAACGCGGAGGACACGAACAAGAGAAACGACCTCTGGATCAGGATCATCGAGGAACCTCTCTATCCCTGCATCAGGGATCGTATGGATCTTTTGTTGTCGAACATGCGAAAAACCCTTGATTTCCGCCCCAACCAACGGTCAGGAACGGACGTCCATATATAACTGATTTTTGGGTTTTTGTCAATCCAGGCCTGTTCAGCCTTATTCTTCGTCTTCCTCCGTCCCTTTTTTGCCGCTTTTGACGGCGGCAATGACCTCATCCAACTGGCCATCCAAAATCGTCGGGATATTGTGCCACGAATGCTTGATCCGATGGTCGGTAATGCGGTCCTGCGGAAAATTGTATGTTCGGATCTTCTCAGACCGGTCGCCGCGTCCAATCTGCGAGCGCCGCTCAGCGTCGAGTTTGGAATGTTTGCGCTCTTCTTCCGTCTCCCAAATGCGGGCACGCAAGATCGCCATCGCGCGTTCACGGTTCTGCAACTGCGAACGTTCATCTTGGCACGACACGACGGTGTTGGTCGGGATGTGCGTGATGCGCACGGCAGACTTCGTCGTGTTGACTGATTGCCCGCCTTTGCCGCCGGCGCAGAACGTATCGATACGCAGGTCCTTGGCATCAATCGTGACTTCCGTTTCTTCGATTTCCGGCAGCACGGCCACGGTTGCGGTCGAGGTGTGGATCCGTCCCTGCTTTTCGGTTTCTGGCGTGCGTTGGACACGGTGCACGCCTTGTTCGATCTTGAGCGCACCATACGCGCCGGTTCCTTCCACGCTAAAAATGACTTCTTTGTACCCACCATGTTCCGATGCGGAGTCAGAAATCAAAAACGTCTTCCAGCTTTTGCGTTCCGCGAACCGCAAATACATGCGCAGCAATTCCCCGGCAAACAGCGCAGCTTCATCCCCGCCTGCACCAGCCCGGATTTCCATGATGACGTTGTTGCGGTCATGCGGGTCTGGCGGCACGAGTGCCAGTTCAAAAGCTTCGGCGGCAGCATCCAACTCGGCTTTGACCGCGGGAAGTTCGGACGATGCGAGCGCCTTCATATCCACATCCTCGGAAGAAGCGGCGGCTTGCACGTCTGCCATCGAACGCGCGGCTGACGCATAGCGTTCGCCTATCTCTGACAACTTGCGTGCCTCATCATAGGCGCGCGAAACCTCCTGCAGTTTGCGGCTGTCGGCGAGTGTTTCCGGTGCGGAAATCTTCTGTTCAAGCTCCAGGAGCTTGGCGCGGGCATCAGCCGCGGCTTTGAGGAGGTCTGGCATGAATGAGTCAAAGCGTATCACATAACAAAAACCGGCTGGGTAACCCAAACCGGCTTTTGGAGGCAGCTACGCTTCGTTGATTTTGGTCGGCGACTTCTTGGCCTTCTTTTCGGCCTTGATGGCGGCGCGCTTGACCGTCTTGGCCTTCTTGCCCAAGGCTTCGGTCTTGGTCGACTTGGCAGCCGTGCGTTCGGTGAATTTCTCGACGCGGCGGGCGGTGTCGAGCAGTTTTTGCTTGCCCGTGTAAAACGGGTGGCAATGTGAACACAGTTCGATGTGAATTTCCTTCATCGTCGAACCGGCGTTGACCACGTTGCCACAGGCGCAAATGAGCTTTGCGTCCGGGAAATAGGTGGGGTGGATGGCGGCCTTCATAGTGATGGCGTCGAGCGTAGCACGGCTTGGATTCTTCGGCAAGCCCTGCTACCCTCCGCCGCATGCAGACTTCGGATTTCGATTACGTCCTTCCGCCGGAACGGATCGCCCAAACCCCCGCCTCACCCCGTGACCATTCGCGTCTCTTAGTTTTGGGCCGGAAAACCGGTGACATCCAGCACCGACACTTTTACGATATTGGCGAATTCCTGCGTCCAGGAGACTTGCTGGTCGTGAATGAAAGCAAGGTCTTCAAAGCACGACTGCGCACGACGGCCGGGATTGAAATATTCCTCCTCCGGCCGGAAGGCAAAGCCTGGCTCGCGCTCGCCAAACCGGGACGAAAAATCATCCTTGCTTCGACTGTCACATTCTCCGATAGAACGACCTGCCACGTCATCGACAAAAAAGACGACGGGACGGTCGTCCTCGACTTCGACAAACCCGCAGACGAAATTTTCGCGTGGGCCGACCGCGTCGGCGAAGTGCCGACCCCACCGTATGTCGAGAAACCTCCAGCGGACGCAGACAAGACCTACCAAACGGTCTACGCAAAAACCGTTGGATCCGTCGCTGCACCGACGGCAGGCTTCCATTTCACGCCCGAGCTGATCGAAAAACTCAAGACCAAAGGCATCCATTTTGCGACGGTCACGCTCCACGTCGGACTTGGCACATTCCGCCCGATGAAAACCGAGACCCTGGAAGAACACCAGATGCACGAAGAATGGATCGACGTGCCGGACGAGACACTCAATGCCATCGAAGAAACAAAAAAGAACGGAGGGCGCGTCATCGCCATTGGCACGACGACTGTCCGTGCGCTTGAGAGTGGCGTGAAGCAAGGGTTCACGAACGTGTTCATCACGCCGGGATACCAGTTCAAATATATCGATGGGTTGGTCACCAATTTCCATCTGCCCAAGTCCACCCTGCTCGTACTCGTTTCCGCCTTTGCAGGACGAGAAAATATCCTCCATGCCTACCACGAAGCCATCGCCCGGGAGTACCGTTTTTATTCATTCGGCGATGCGATGCTGATCATCTGAACAAGACCGAGACTTAGACGACTTACAAAATATGTTCGACGTAATGGTACTCCGGCGGCCCGTCGTGCTTCACGAGGATCGCCAAAGCGTCGGCCTGGTAGTTGATGGATGGGAACGTCATAGCGCGTAAATACAACTCAATGGCTCGTGCAAAATGCTGGAGCTTCTTGCGCGTAATCGACGCTTCCGGATAGCCATACGCCAGGCTCCGTCGCGTTTTGACTTCCACGAAATGGAGCTTCTCCTCACGTTCAACGATCAGGTCGATCTCGCCGGCGCGGCAATTCCAGTTGCGGCCGACGATCCGGAAACCGCGCCCGATAAAAAAAGCCGCGGCGAGGTCTTCGCCGCGGTTCCCGAACCGACGGCGTGGGTCGGCTGGAATTTCCATTATTTCTTTTTCTTGGGCAACCACTTCTCGAATTTTTCTTTCTCGGCTTGGGCCGCGCGTGCCTTGGGGATATCCACCATCCCAAACCGGATGATGCCTGACGCCCAAATGGCGGCGATGATGAGCCACAAGACCCACCACACATGCATGCTCAAATACACGATGCTCTCATAGCTGAACGCATACAGCACGAGCCCCGCCAGCCCCATGGTGATGAGAAGCGCGGATGCGCGGCCAAGCAATTGGGAGGCCAGCTTGTCGCGGCGTGAACGCATGCGCATGACAGCCGCGACAATGCCGACGATAACCAATGCGACCATTATGGCCAAGACGATGTAGGTGCTCAACGGCAACAGCGCAGGCGGTTGTGTCTGTGCCCAGAATGCGAGGGTGAGTGGTGGAGGAAGCGTCATAGGTGAATGGCCGATATCCTGCCCGATGCGAGGAAAAACGACAAGGGACGTCAGCCGACGGCCTCATCCGTCCGGAGGTAGATCAACCCGTAATGGTAGGGCCCGGCCGCGAACTCATCATAGAATTTCATGAGCGGCGACAGCAGAAGGTTTTTCGCGGACGACGGGGTGATGCGCTGGTCAGGGCGTGGCCCAAAAGGACTCGGGCCCGAGGTCCAATCAACGACCACAATCCTCCCTCCCGGACGGGTGAGCCGTGCCATCTCGCGGACCAGCTGTTCGTGGTTTTGCGACAACATCAAATTATTGACGAGCAACAGGAGGTCGAGAGAGGCGTCGTCAATCTGCGCAGCACGATAGACGTCAAAATCGGACCAGACGGGAGTGATATTAAATAGCTGTGCGTCCTTGGCCATTTTCGCGATCCGTTCCAGCGCACCTTTCTGGACATCGACCGCGTAGACAGCTCCCATCCCCCCGACGCGCTCTGCCGCAGGAAACACAAAATGTCCCAACGACCCACAGCCAAAATCCGCCACCCGCATGTCTTCGCGGAGGCCAACCCGTTCAAGCAGCTTGAACGGGTCAATAAGCTCCGTGCCGGAGCGGGTGATCATAAGTAGGAGAAATTACTGCTTGGGAAACAGGTTGCCGAGTGTGGCCTGGAGGAAGGCCGTCCACAAGTTCGTGGCATAGATGAAACCCAGGAAGATGATAATGATGCCGATCGTCTTATACATCAGGCTCGTACCGCCGCCGCCCAAGTGCCGATCCGCCCAATCAATTGGGCCGAAGGTCTCGATGAACTTGCGCGTTTTCCAGACGATGACGAAGCCAATGGCGATCAACACCAGGCCGATCAGGATGCGGATGAAAATAGCCATAAAGAGAATTTGTTTGGTTGGAGTATAGCAAATCCACGCGATCCTGTCGGTACACGGCCTAACGTGACCAGCGGTCACCGTCTTGGGCTAATTTGGACGTGCCAAAAAAACCGCCTTCGCGCACTTCCTGCAGCATAACTTCCGGTGCGTCGAAGTCGTAGTAATGTGTCAACCAGAGTTCTTTTGCAGCTGACTTGAGCGCCAAGTCACCGCATTGCCGCGGGCCCATGTGGCCGTAGCCCCCCGTATATTCCTGCCCGACGCGCGTCGAACAATCGGAAATGAGGAGGTCGGCGCTCTGCGCCAACACGCGCACGCCTTCGCAGACGCCAGAGTCACCGGTATACGCGACGACCCCGTCGGGCGTCGTCAATCGAAAACCCATGGCCGGGTGGCGGCCGAACCCGTGGTACACGTGTACTGCCTTGAGCGTGACGCCTGGAGCGATCTGTTCCTCAAACCCATCATCCATTGGGACGATCTCCGGAGTGAATTCTTTCCAGTATCCCCCATCGTTTTCGGGCTGGTGCCAATTCCACACTTGGGGAAAGTCACGCGCCAACATCCGAGGCAGATATACGCGGAGCTCGCCGGACATCCCATCATGCACGCCTTCCAAACGGCTGCAAAACTTTGACTGGATGAACTGCGGAAGCGCAGCGTGGTCAGGATGCGCATGCGAGACCGCGACGTGCGCAATGTGCGCGAGATCAATACCGGCCTGGCGCAACCGAAAACGGATCCCCTCGCTGCAATCAAACAAGATATGCAATCCATTGACCGTCACGAGGAACCCCGGCGGCTGCCGGGATGTTTTTGTTTGCGGCGTATCGGTGCATACGCCGGTGCCGAGTGCGAGAACTTCAAGTGCCATGCGGAATAGGATACGCGACGCGCCACCAAACACAAAACCTCCG
>JBAQQZ010000038.1:0-4921 GCA_049295615.1 Patescibacteria group bacterium | reverse complement strand
GTAGAAGATGTTGTCGAGCAGGCTCCCACTGAACAGGAATGGTTCCTGCAAGATGAAGCCGATCTTTTGCGCGCGTTCTTCCGGTTGGTACGAGCGGATGTCCTTGCCATCAAGCAGCACCATGCCTTCCGTGGGGTCATACAGGCGCGCCATGAGCGAAGCCGTCGTGGTCTTGCCGCCACCCGTCGGTCCGACGAGCGCATAGGTCTTGCCCCGTTCCAAGGCAAACGTAATGCGCTTCAGCACGTCCTTGCCGTCGGGATAGCGGAACGAGACGTGGGTGAATTCAAGCAACGAATTGCTCGGATGCGTTGTCCCGTCTGGCACCACCGCCATGTTTGATTCCAAGCCCAAGACTTCCGAAATGCGGTCGAGCGCGGCCAAGGCTTGCTGCCAGGATGACCACACGCTCGCGATCTGGCGGAGCGGCGTGTAAAAGTTGTTGACGTAGAGCAAGAAGCCGACCAGCAAACCGATCGTCACGTTGCCGGACAAGATCAGCGAGATGCCGTACGCCAACACGATCAGCTGCGCCAAGCTTGAGGCGAAGGTGTAGATCGGCGTGAAGATGTTGTTGGCGATCCCCGCGTTGATGGAGGACTTCACGTTTTGCGCGTTAGCCTCGTTGAATTTCTTGCGGAAATAGTCAAGGCGGTTGAAGGCCACGATGACCTTGAAGTTGTTGAGGCTCTCTTGGATCTCCGCACTCATGCTGCCGAGCGTCTGCAAGCTCTCCAAGTTTTTGCGTTTGACCCATGGCGAGACGAGTTGCGTCACGATCAAGACGCCTAACGCCGGCACCAGCGAGGCTGCCCCAAGGCGGATGTTCAAGGCGAGCAAGAAGATGCCAGCGCCCACGATCAGGAAGAAGTTGCCGACGAACTGCATCAACGCTTGGCCAAAGAATTGGTTGAGGCGGTCGGTGTCGTTGTTGATGCGCGAGATCAGGTCGCCGACCTTGTTCTGGTTGAAGAACGCGACCGGCAACGCCTGCAGCTTGTTGAAGATCTCGTTGCGCAGCTTATACAGCACGTTGCGCCCGACGGTTCCCATGCGGATCGTCTGCGTATAGCCTGCGGCGAGGCCGACGAGGTACACCACGAGCAACAACCCAGCCATCACGAGGACGCCGTTGAAATCCTTGGTCTGGATGTAGTGGTCGATCGTGTAGCCGATGATGACCGGTGCGAGCAGCGTCGATCCTGCGTTCAGCAAGATCCCGACGAACGCGATGACTAGGCCTTTCTTCTCATTCGCCAAGAGAGGCACGAGGCGTTTGAGCGCCGTGAGCGTGTTCCCCTTTTGCCCGGATTGGCCGGACGAATTATTCAGCGTGTAGTTCATACGAGCTGGTGCTGCGTTGTGATTCGTAAATCTGGACGTACTCCGGGGAGCTGGCAAGGAGTTCCGTGTGCGTGCCCTTGGCCAGCAGTTCGCCTTCCATCAGCAGGATGACTTGGTCGTATTCTTCGATCGGCGCGATTTTTTGGGTCACCGAGATCAGCGTGAGGTCCGGGTAGTTGTCATGGACGTTCTTCAAGATGCGGCGTTCGGTGTTGCTGTCGACACGTGCCGTAAAGTCGTCCAACAGCAGGACGCTGGGGTTAAGCGCTAATGCGCGTGCCAGCATGATGCGCTGTTTTTGCCCGCCGGACAGGCTCGTGCCGCGTTCGGACACGACGGTGTCGAGTTTTTCCGGCAACGCGTCGATGAAATCCATCAGTTCGGCCGTATCAATGGCTTTCTTCAAATCCTCGTCCTTCACGGTATTGCTGAAGGCAATATTCTCACGCAGCGACAAATTGAAGATGATGCTGTCTTGGAACACGAAGCCGATCTGCCTGTGCAGGCTGACGGGATCATATTCCGCCAATAGGCGGTCCGCATATTCGATCTTCCCTTCGTTCGGTTCGATCAACCCGGTCAGGAGATAGAGCAGTTGCGTCTTGCCTGCCGCCGTCGGGCCGATGATGGCCGTGCGCGTCCCTGCGGGCACCGTAAACGAAACGTCTTTTAAGACAGGCTTGTTGCTGTATTTGACGGTGACGCCATCCAACGTGATGTTCCCGCCGGCGTGTGCTTCCAGCGTCCCATCCGGTTTTTTCACGGGCTTCAGGAGGATTTCGTTCACGCGCGCGTAGGAGGCGGACGCTTGCGCGATGACGTTGCTCATGAAACCCAAGATGATGATCGGGAAAATCAGGATCGCCAGGTAGCTGTTGAACGCCGTGAAGTCGCCGAGCGTCATGCCGCCGGTGATCACGTAATGTCCGCCCAGCGCCAAGATCGTCAGCATGGCGGCGTTGGTCGCAAAGGTGATGATCGGGATGAGGCTCGCGAACAGGCGCAAGATGCTCATGCCGATCCGCCGCGACTCGGAGTTGGCGGCGATGAACTTGTCGTATTCCGATTGTTGCGAGTTCAGCAGGCGGATGAGCGCCGATCCCAAGATGCTCTCGTTAATGACCTTGTTGAGCCAGTCAATCGCCTCTTGCGACTTCTTGAACAGCTTCCGGACTTTGCCGAACACGAAAAAGAACGTGCCACCTACGACCGGCACGATCAGCAGCACGACCAGTGCGAGCTTCCAATCCAGCGAGAGCAGCAACGCACTAGCGCCGATGATCAAGAAGATCGACGAGATAATGGACGCGATCGCCTGTGCGACGAAGACTTTGACCGCATCGATGTCGGACGTGAGGTTGGTCAGCAATTTTGCAGGCGTCACGCGCTGGATCGAGGCGTAATCCTGTTCCGAAATTTTGGCGGCCAACTTGATGCGCAAGTCACGCGCTACGTATTCAGAGGCGTACGTCTGCACCACGCCTTGCGCATAGGTAAAGACGAAGATGCCCAACGCAACGAGGAAGAATTCGATGATAACCGCAACCATCATGAAATGGCCGCCGGTATAGGCGTCGATGCCATTTGCGATGATTTTTGGGATGAGGAGGTTCAACCCGTTCGCCAAGACCGTCAGCACGACGAGCGCGCTGATCAGCCATTTGTAGGGCTTCAACAGCCCGAGAAGGCTCGAGCCGGGAGGTTTGGCGGGTGGTTTTGGGGTTTTTTTCTTCATACGGCGTGTTTCCGTGGGAGGATCTTGTCTTGGAGCTTTTTCCATTGGAGCAGCTCGTTGTCCGTTAATGGTGTGAGGAGCGTCGACAGTGATTCGAGGTGGGCTTTCTTGGCTTGTGCAAACTTGCGTTTCCCGACGGGCGTCAGCGCCAGGCGAATCTTCCGCCGGTCGTGCGTGTCTTCCGTCCGGGTCAGCGTCTTTTCTTTGACCAGGCCGTTGACGAGCTGCGTCGCGGCGCTTGACGACATGCAAAGTCGTTTCGCCAGGTCCTTCAGGTTCTGCGGCCCTTCATACGACAGGATCGCCAAGATCCCGATCTGCGCACGTGTCGGCAGGTGCTTCTGCGGCGCATGGCCTTGGGGCGGCCCCAAAAGCCGCTTGAACGTAGCCAAGCCTTCGGCGATGTCGGCGACGAGCTGCGACCGTTGCATAAGTTGATTAACTATTTAGCAGCTTCGCTGATTGGCGTCAAGCTGTTTGGCGCTTTTCCTGGCTTTAATTGCCATCGTACGCCTTTTGCAATTCTGCCAGGTCGATCTTCTTCATCTTCAACATCGCTTGCATGGCGCGTCCGGATTTTTCCTTGTCCGGCCCGTTCATCATGTCTGACATTCCTTTGGGGGCGATTTGCCAGGAGATGCCGAATTTGTCCTTGCACCAACCACACTGTTCGGCTTCCGGCACGGCGGAGAGCTTGCTCCAATAGGCGTCCAGCTCGGCCCGGTCTTCGCATTCCACCAAAAAAGAAATCGCGCCGGTGAATGACCAAACGCCTGGGCCGCCATCGATCGCCATGAACCGCTGTCCCTCAATTTCGAACACGCCGGTCAGGACCTTGCCGTCCATCCCTTTCATCGGCCCCTCGGTCATGCCGGAAGGATAGCGTGCGATCTCGACGATCTTCGCATTCTTGAAGACGGACACGTAATAATTCATCGCCTCTTCGGCGTTGTTCTTTTCAAACCAAAGGAAGGGTGTGATTTTTTGCATTGCCGTTTGGGTTACATCCCTTTCGGTTGGAGGATTCCGACACGGTTCCCTTCCGAGTCTAGGATCGACACGTATAACCCGACGCCCGGGATGTCATCCGGTTCCATCCCTTTTTGTCCGCCAAGGACTTTTCCACCCGCCGCCTCAACGCCCTTCATCGCAGCCTGAATATCGTCGACAGAAATAACAACCGACGGATATTGGTCGGGCTTCGTCCGCTTGAAGAGTCCGCCGTTGATGCTGCCTGGTTTTAGAGGCATTCTTGTCGTCCCATCGGTTTCGGTCGTCGCGACAACGACATACTCGCCCATTTCCGGGCCCATCATGTTCGACGTCCAGCCAAAGGCTTTGGAATAAAAACCAGCGGCACGATCCTTGTCTTCGTATGGCATCTCAAAATGGACGACGGGGTTCATGGGCATATGTTCGATATGAGTGATTAACGAACCCTCACAGTAACAAAAGACACTAGCTTTTGCTAGCGCCTCGTGTTGGCTCTGAGGGTGGGGATCGAACCCACGACCAAGGGATTAACAGTCCCCTGCTCTACCGCTGAGCTACCTCAGAATGATTGTAAAGCTCGCTTAATGAAATCACGTCCTTTCCCGGTCTTCAACTCCTTCTCACGTTTCATCGCTTCCGATCTGGTCTGATATAGTTCCTTGTAGACCAGGTTCCAAGGACCACCGATATTCGTCGTATAGCCGGTATTTCCTTGATTATGGGCTGCAAGTCGTTTATCTAGATCGGATGTTTGTCCGATGTACAGTTTTCCTTGAGGATTTTGTAGAACGTAAGTCCAGAACACGCGATCAAGGGATTAATCCGCCGCGGCGGACTCTACCGCTGAGC
>JBAQQZ010000037.1:0-1576 GCA_049295615.1 Patescibacteria group bacterium | reverse complement strand
CAGCGCGCACTTCTCCGCGGACAAGCTTGCCGTTTTTGTCCTTGCCCTCCCAGACAAAGATCGACTCTTTTACGTCACGGCTAGCCTTCTGTTTTTGCATGGTGAGATTCCGTCTGCTAGAGGTTTGTTGTGCCGAGCACTTCTTCGAGCGACGTAAAACCCTGTTTGACCTTGAGCAGGCCGGATGTACGCAGGTCTTTGACGCCTTCGCGTTTTGCTTGTACCGCAATGTCGAGCGCGGTTCCGTTGGCCATGATGATGCGCTGAATCTCTTCGGTGACCGGCATGACCTGGTAGATGCCGACTCGTCCCTTGTAGCCGCTGCCCTTGCAGCGCTCACAAGAGCCGGGTCCGTAAAGTGTCCATGACCCGTCCAGATCTTCCTCGGCAAAACCGGCATTGAGCAGGGCTTCGGCTGGCACTTCCAGCGGTTTTTTGCACGTACATAGGCGGCGCGCCAAACGCTGGGCGGTGATCAACAGAATGCTTGAGGCGATATTGAACGTTGGAATTCCCATGTTCATCAAGCGTGTCAGTGTGGAGGGCGCGTCGTTGGTATGTAGTGTCGAGAGCACCATGTGCCCCGTCTGTGCCGCTTTGATCGAGATTTCCGCTGTCTCCAAATCGCGAATCTCGCCGACCATGATGATATCCGGATCCTGACGCAGAAAAGCCTTGAGCGCAGCAGGAAAGGTCAGTCCGGCGCGGTCATCGATGTTGACCTGGTTGATTCCCGGCAGGGGGATTTCCGCCGGATCTTCCGCCGTTGAGATGTTGATGCCCGGCTTGTTCAGGAGATTGAGGCAGGTATACAGCGAAACAGTCTTTCCAGAACCGGTGGGGCCGGTCACCAATACCATGCCATACGGACGCTCGATGGCTTCAAGCAAGGTTTTCTTTTGCTCGGGTTCATAGCCCAGGGCCTCGATACCCAAGGTGGCGCTACTCGGGTCAAGAATTCGCAGTACGATTTTCTCGCCATACATGGTGGGCAAGGTGCTGACCCGAAAGTCGATAGACCTGCTTTTCGATAGCACCAGCCTCATTCGACCGTCTTGCGGAACACGCTTCTCGGCGATGTTGAGGCGCGAGATTACCTTGATGCGCGAGGCAATCTTTTCCTTAATGATCAGGGGTGGCGAGGCGACTTCGCGTAATACACCGTCGGTTCGGAAACGAATGCGGTAACTTTTCTCGTACGGTTCGAAATGGATGTCTGAAGCACCATCGCTGATTGCGTCGAGCAACATTTTTTGAATAAAGCGCACAACCGGGGCGTCATCGACCTCGGCTGTCGAGGTTTCCTCGGGTTTTTCCTGGTTTTCGTCCGTGGGAAACTCAAGGTCACTGTCGTCGCTGGCCAGACTTTTGAGGGCGTCTTCGCTGGATTCGGACAGTTTGGCCAGCAATGGCGACAGCTTGTTCTCTTCGACAATGACCGGATCGACGGCCATTCCTGTCTGGAAACGGATTTCATCGAGCGCGCGCAGATTGGTCGGATCGGCAATGCCGATCGAGATTCGGTTGCCGCGCTTGTGTAAGGGAATAACCCGGTGTGCGGCAATCAGTTTTCGGT